>CALUQD010000033.1 GCA_944322825.1 Candidatus Avelusimicrobium pullicaecorum | reverse complement strand
AAAATGGTGGACCGGACAGGACTTGAACCTGTGACCTCCTGCGTGTAAAGCAGGCGCTCTACCAGCTAAGCTACCGATCCAAAAGTGATACTATATTTTAGCAAAATCCAAGCCAGAACTCAACGGGCGCTGGCGTAGTACTCACTTTTCCACTTGTGGAGTGGTGCGTGCCCATTCTTCTTCTTCGGGGCCCCATTTATCTTTCACGGCTTGGGGAATTTTGTACAAAATACTCGTGCATTTGGCCAATATGGTCCCGTCCGGCAGGACGATTTCTCCTTCCACCTGGGCGCGGGAACCGCCGTCTTTCAGCACGCGGCCAATGGCTTTGAGCGGTGTGTTTGTGGGCGTGTTGTGTTTGTAGACCACTTCCATTTTTAACGTAACCATCAAGCGGTTAAAGTCGTTTCGCAATAAAACCGCGCGGCCGGAAGTTTCATCCAAAATGGTGGCCAAAATTCCGCCGTGCACAGTGCCGGGGTAGGAGCAGTAATTATCATCCAGGGTGAAGGTCGCCTCCACCTGTTTTTCGTCGTAATTGTTAAACCATTCCAATTTAAGCCCAAAAGGGTTTTTGCGCCCGCAGGCGAAACATTGCAACGAAGTGGGCTGACGTAATTTTTTCATAAATTCCCTCCTAAAACCATTATACTTTTTTGGTAAACTAAACATATGAAGCATTTAGAAACTGAATTTAAATGGGATGCCAACACGCCGCGTGCTTTTACGCGTATGCGTGCGGCGTGGCGGCGCGTTAAAGGAGTGCGGTTTTCCCAGGCGGTGCGTTTGTCCATTTGGGATGTGTATATGGATGCCCCCGATGGAAATTTCGCCCGCGAGCAAATTGCGTTCCGCGTACGCTGTACAGGCGGCAAATGGGAAGCCACCTTCAAAACGCGTAGTGAAGTAAAAAACGGCAAAGCCGTCCGGCGGGAAGAAACGCTGTCCATGCCGGGTGTAACAACGTTGGAGGGAGCATTGCGCTTTTTAAACGCGAAAAAAAGTTGGAAAGGGTTACGCGTGCAAGGGTTGAAACCCTTGTTTGAAATCCGCAACCGGCGGCAATGTGTGAATGTTTTTTACGACGGAGCAGCCGCCGAAATGGCGTTTGATGCATTTGAAATACGCGTCTGCGGCCGGCGTGTACAAATGAAAGAAATAGAATTGGAACACAAGCAAGGGTGCGAAAAAAACACCGAACGCCTGGCGCAGGAATTGACGTATGCCAGCGGGCTTAGTTATGCAGCGGTTTCTAAAGTAAAAACAGCGACGGCACTGCTTAGGCTGTGGGGAAATAAATGACTTCTTTTTTAGCATTATTGTTTAGTTTGGTGGCACCTGGCGCCGGGCATATTTTTATAGGCGCTTATGCGGAAGGCTTTGTGTTGGGCGGGTTCTTTGCGTTGGGGAAAAGCGCCTTGCTTCCGCTTGTTTTGCGGATGTTTAACATTACGGATTTAAAACGCACACTGCAAATTTTTTATATATGCAACTGTTGTTATATGGCACTTATTTTGTACGCGGCGGTAAGCAGCTTGTGGCGCGGTTTTTATGCGGAACAAATGCATTTTTTGTATGCACTTGTGTTTGCAATTTGTGTGACAGTGGTGTATAAAAACACATTGAACGCATTTATTTTTACAGCTTTGTGCGGGCGGAGCGGAGTGTATGGTTTGCTGCGTGCAAAAGCAAAATCTCCGACGGAGAAAAAGTGAAAAATCAATTTTCAGACGGTAAAAAAGGGGCTTGATTTTTTCCGAAAAATTATTTTAAGACGAGGAAATGTTTGCATTTTAAAATAATTTGTGCTATTATTTTTATGAGGTTAAAACTAATTGTCTCAGGAGAAAAAAATGGCCGTTAAAAAAACCGTGAAAAAGGCCGCCGCCAAAAAGCCGGCCGCTAAGAAAGTAGCCGTAAAGAAAGCCGCCGTTAAAAAACCGGCGAAGAAAGCCTGCGCTAAAAAGGCCTGCGCTAAAAAGGCCTGCGCCAAAAAAGCCTGTGCTAAGAAAGCCGTGAAAAAAGTGGCTGTTAAAAAAGCCGCTGTAAAAAAACCGGCTAAAAAAGTAGCCGCCAAAAAACCGGCTGCTAAAAAAGCTGTAAAAAAAGTTGCGAAGAAAAAATAATTTAGTAAACCAAAAACCGCCGGAGCAATTTGCTCCGGCGGTTTTTTTATGCCTCAAATAATTCCGGGGGAGAGTTTTTGAGCTGAAAAAGTATTAAGGCCGGGAAGGCGGCTTGCCCATTACGAGGAGTTAGCAACTTGTTGTTCTTTCTTTGGTAAGCACCGTACTTTGCGTAACCCTGTCCGAGGCAGAGCCCCCGGGCCTGGAAGGCCTTGATTTGTTTTTTTTTTTTGATAAATTTTGGCTATGAACAAAATTTATCAAAAAACCTACCCGGCGGGGAAAAACGCCGGATTCACGCTAATAGAGTTATTAGTGGTCGTTTTAATCATTGGTATTTTGGCGGCGGTGGCGTTGCCGAAATACCAGCTGGCGGTAGACAAAGCTCGCTTTACGGAATTGCAAACGGTGGGCAGTAAACTCAAGGATATGATAGAGCTGTATTATTTGGCCAATGGAAGCTACCCGGAGTATTGGGCGGATTTGGATATTGATATCTCGGGATGTACCGAACCAGGGGGAAAACAATATGATCTGGTTTGCCAAAAAATCCGTCTTGATTTAAACCCAAATACTTTTTGGGGGTGTGATAACCCACAGCGCAACTCGGCTGGTGATTTGGATGGAAATGTATGTTATGTATATTATTTTGAAAACGGAACCGATGCATATGCTGGGAAAACGCAATGCCACGGGATTACGGAACGTGGAAAAACATTATGCCGGAGTCTATGTCAGAGCGGCGATTGTTTTCTTCCTTAACTAAATATAAAAACCCCGGAGCGAATGTTTGCTCCGGGGTTTTAAATAAATAGGCCGTTTCGCGCTATTTGATTTTGTAGAATTTGGCGATTACGTCCCACGCTTCTTCGGCGGTGTCCACCACGGCGCAGGATTCGGCTTCCTCCGGCGAGATGACGCCGTACGACGCCAGCCCCGGAATGTTGACGACTTTGCTCCAAAATTCTTTGCCTACCAAGATAATCGGAATGTCTTCTTTTTTGCCTGTTTTGACGAGGGTCAAAATTTCAAACAATTCGTCAAATGTACCGAACCCGCCCGGGAACACCACAAACGCGCGTGAGCGCATCACCAAGTGTAATTTGCGGATGGCGAAATAGTGGAACAAAAACGCCAGGTTTTTGGTGATATACGGATTGGGGCGCTGTTCGTGCGGCAGGGTGATGTTCATACCGATACTGCGGCCGCCGTTTTCAAACGCGCCGCGGTTGGCGGCTTCCATCAGGCCAGGGCCCCCGCCGGTGACGACGGCAAAACGGTCGCCCGCGTGTTTAACCACCAACTTCGCAAAGCGGCGGGCTTCTTCGTAGTATTTGCACAGTTTGGCCAGGCCTTCGGCTTCGTAGAGGCGGTTTTTGAGGTTTTGGTCCGAGGGGTTTTTGGCTAACGCCGTTTTGGCGGCCTCAATTACCTGTTTGGCGTCTTTTTCTTCCCGTACGCGGGCACTGCCAAAGCAGACGATGGTATCGGTTACGTTAAAATGCTGCAGATAAATTTCCGGTTTCATTACTTCCAGTTCCATACGGACCGGACGCATAACGTCTTTTTTAAGCAGTTTAATGTCCTCGTATGCTTTGATATAGGAATCTTCGTGTTCAATGGCGTCTTGTTCTTTGGTCATACGTGCCTCACTTGGTTTTCCATTTTAAAATATGCTGCGTCATTTGTTCGGCATTGAGGCCCAGTTGGTCGTATAACTTGGCCACTTTGCCGTGTTCCACAAATTCGTCGCCAATGCCCAGGCGCAAGAGTTTGAAATCTGCTTGCTTGTCTGCCAGATATTCGGCCACGGCGGAACCGAATCCGCCGGCCAGCATATTGTCCTCCACCGTTACGAGGCGGCGGGAAAGTTTTAAGGCTTCGTCAATCAGCTGGGTATCCAGCGGGCGGACAAAGCGCATATTGATGACCCCGCAGTCCACGCCTTTTTCGGCCAGCATTTTGGCGGTTTGCATAGCCGGATGTACACGGTTGCCAATAGCCAAAATGTTGAGGTCTTTGCCTTTTTTAAGCCATATGCCTTTGCCGATTTCCAAGCGTTTGGGTTTGGCGTCCATTTCCACATTAAACCCGGCCCCGCGCGGATAGCGCAACACAAAGGGCGCGTTGGAATCAAAAGCGGTTTTAAGCATATGCTGGAGTTCGTTTTCGTCCGCCGGAGCGGCTACAATCAAATTAGGAATATCGCGCAGGAAGCTCAAGTCAAACACGCCATGGTGGGTGGGGCCGTCCTCGCCCACGAGGCCGGCGCGGTCCAGCGCGAACACAACGGGCAGCTTTTGCAAGGCGATGTCGTGCAAAATCTGGTCGTAGCAGCGCTGGGCGAAGGTGGAATAGAGCGCCACAATCGGTTTAGCGCCGCCGGCCGCCAAACCGGCCGCAAAGGTGGCGGCGTGCTCTTCGGCAATGCCGACGTCAAAATAGCGGGAGGGGAATTTATCGCGGAAGGCGTCTAGGCCGGTTCCTTCGGGCATAGCAGCGGTGATGGCGGTGATGGAAGGGTCTTTTTCCGCCAGTTTCACCAACGCGTCCGAAAACGCCTGCGTAAAGGTAATGGAGTTGGACTTGCCAATCGTATCGCCGGTATCTACGTCGAATATGCCTATCCCGTGGAATTTGGTGGGTTTTTCTTCGGCGGGTTTATAGCCTTTGCCTTTTTTGGTAACCACGTGCAGCATTACGGGGCCTTTTACATCTTTGACGCTTTCGAGCACTTCAATCATTGCGTTGATGTCGTTTCCGTTGACGGGGCCAAAATAGCGGAAACCCATTTCTTCAAACAAAGTGCCCGGAAATAAAATAGCGCGCGCGCGTTTGGCCAGTTTGGCGGCGTTGTTGCCGAACTCATCAAAGCGTTTTAACAAGTTGGCTGCTTTTTCTTCGGCCAGTTGCACGTATTTGGTGGTGAGCAATTTGGTTAACGCCCGGCCCAACGCGCCGACGCGCTGGGAAATGAACATCTGGTTGTCGTTTAAAATGACGAGTAAATCCGTGCGCAAGAGCCCGGCGTTTTGCATAGCTTCGTAAGCCATACCGCCGGTTAAACAGCCGTCGCCCACGACGGCGATGACTTTGGATTTTTCCTTTTTTTGGTCGCGCGCGATGGCCATCCCCAAAGCGGCCGAAATAGCCGTGGACGCGTGCCCTACGCCAAAAGTATCGTAGGGGCTTTCGCACCGTTTGGGAAATCCGCTCAGCCCGTGCTGGGTGCGGATGGTGGCAAATTCTTTCTGCCGGCCGGTAAGCAATTTGTGCGCGTAGGCTTGGTGGCCTGTATCAAACACAATTTTATCTTCCGGCGTGTTGAATACGTAGTGCAGCGCGGTGATAATCTCCACCGCCCCCAGGCTGGAGCCCAAATGGCCGCCGTTTTTGCTGGCGGTTTCGATAATGACGGAACGAAGCTCCTCACACAGGGTGGGGAGGTGTTCTTTTTTAATAAGGCGCAAATCCTGCGGGCTCTGAATACTGGGAAGCACTTTCATAATCAATCCTTAATAAGTTCTGGTTTTGAAAAACTCGGCCATTTCATACAGCGGCCACAAGTTTTTCTTTTTAACGTTTTTCAGCGCGTCCAGCGCTTTTTGGGCGTTGGCAATCAGCAGCTGGGCGTGTTTGCGGCTGCCTTCCAATCCGTAGAGGCTGACGAAGGTGAGCTTGCCGTTTTCGGTATCGCTGTTGGATTTGCCCAGTTGTTTGGCTGTAGCGGTGACGTCCAAAATGTCGTCCACAATTTGGAAGACTAAGCCAATGCAGTTGGCGTATTTTTTAATGAGGGTTAAGTCTTTGCCTTTCGCTCCAGCCAAGAGGGCGCCCGATTCCACGCTGCCGCGGATTAAAGCGCCGGTTTTGTTGGCGTGGATGTAATTTAAAATGGTTTCGGGTGTGGTTTCTTTGACGGAGGCCGGCAGCATAAAGTAGTGCAGGGTTTTGTCGGCCAGCGGTTTAGAAGTTTTGCGCAGTTTGTCGGCGCGGAGGCTGTGGGCATCGTTTCTGCCCATACCTTCGGCGTATACGTCGGCCACTTGTCCGCCCACCATCCCGCTGGCGCCGGCGCAGTTGGCAAAGTTTAAAAGAGCGTTTAACGTGTTTTCGGGACCGATAGCTTTTACTTTTCCGTTTTGGGCGAACACTTCAAACACATAGGTCAGCAACGCGTCGCCGGCCAGGAGGGCCAGGTCGTCGCCGAAAATTTTGTGGTTGGTGGGTTTGCCGCGGCGCAGGGAATCGTTATCCATACAGGGCAAATCGTCGTGGATTAACGAATAGGTATGCAGCATTTCCACCGCGCAGGCGGCGGGCATAACGTCGGCCGCTTTTTTGCCGAAGGCTTCCGCGGTGGCCATTAACAAAATAGGGCGCACGCGTTTGCCGCCGGCTTGGAGCGAATACTCCATAGAATCGGTTAAAATTTTGGGCGAATTTTTAATTTTGGAAATATATTTAGAAAGATTTTTTTCCACGAGTTTGGCGCGTTCTTTTAGGTAGACGTCAAATGTGTTCATATCAGGTATCCTCATTATGTACAGGCTTTCCTTTATTATACCTTATTGGGGGACATAAAAAAGGCCCCGCGCGGTTGGGCGGGGCAATTTAGCAGGATAGCCCCTTAGTGGCCTAATCCGCGGGATTGCCCGGGTGGGTGCTATTCTGTGGCCGTGCTTTTGGGTTTTATGCAGATGGAATAAAAAGACCGAAAGCGGCTTGTTTTATATATAATTTGTATTATGGTAAAAACGAATCGGCCGCATATCGGCATTTTTGGAAAAATGAACGTGGGCAAAAGCTCGCTGATCAACGCCTTGACGGGGCAGGACGTTTCCGTGGTGGCGGACCAGCCGGGCACCACAACGGACCCCGTCAAAAAAATTATTGAAATTTTAGGCGTTGGTCCCGTTACCGTGCTGGATACCCCCGGCATTGACGATACTTCCGCCCTGGGCGCCCAGCGGGTGGAACGCACCAACGAAGCCCTGGACCAAGTGGACTTGGCTGTTTTGGTGTTTGCGGACCAGTTCGACTCGTACGACCAAACCCTAATGGAAACGTGTGTGGCGCGCAAAGTGCCATTCTTTTTTGTGCACAACAAAAGCGATTTGCAAAAGCTCAATGTGGAAATAAAAGGCGCGGATGTGGTGGATTTTTCGTGCAAGACGCCTTCGTTATTGCCGCGGCTGTTGGATATGATTAAAAAGCACCTGCCCAAAAGCTCCTATTCCCAGAACGTAATTTTGGACGATTTTGTAAAAGGCGGGGACGAAGTGGTGTTGGTTATTCCGATTGACGCTTCCGCGCCGGAAGGACGCTTGATTTTGCCCCAGGTGCAAACGATACGCAATTTGCTGGATATCGGTGCGGTGGCCGTTTGCTTAAAGGATACCGAACTGCGCGAATACCTGCAAACCCATACGCCCAAACTGGTGGTGACGGATTCCCAGGCGTTTGCGTATGTGGCGTCCGTCGTTCCGCCTACCATTGCCTTGACGAGCTTTAGCATTTTATTCTCGCGCCTAAAAGGCGATTTTGACGCTTTCCTGCGCGGCACGCGCGCCATTGACCGCCTGCAGGACGGCGATAAGGTACTGGTGCTGGAGTCTTGTTCCCACAGCGTCAACAAATGCGATGATATCGGGCGCGTAAAAATCCCGAATTTACTCCGCAAATATACGGGCAAAAAATTGGAATTTGACACCGTGGCCAATTTGGATGCTATCCCCGCCGATGCAGAAAAGTACAAACTGGCTATCCAGTGCGGGGGATGCATGGTAACGCGTACGCAAATTATGCGCCGCCTGGAAATGCTGAAGGAAAAGAAAGTGCCGCTTTCCAACTACGGCCTGACGATTGCCTACTGCAACGGGATTTTTGACCGCGTGACGGAAATCTTCCGTAAGAAAGGCATTTAGCGGCTGTTGTAAAATGGCTTTAAGCGGGCTGCCAGCGAGGCGGCCCGCTTTTTTGTGGCAGGGAACGGCGGTCGGGGGGCGTGAACCGCACCGAGCCGTTGGGCAGCCGGCGGGTTTATCGCTGGCCGCACGGGCAATAAATCCCATAAAAAACGCCCCGCTTTTGGCGGGGCGTTTTTCAGCCAAACAAAACTTATTTGACTCTGCCGGCGGAACCGAATACGTTTTCGTTCTTTTCGGCATACATCTTAATCAGTTCTTCGCGGGCCGGGCCCAAGTATTTGCGCGGGTCAAATTCGGCCGGTTTGGTGGCGAATACTTTGCGGATGGTGGCGGTCATTACGAGGCGGCCGTCCGAGTCCACGTTGATTTTGCACACGGCGGATTTGGCCGCTTTGCGCAGTTGTTCTTCCGGGATGCCGGCGGTGTCTTCCAATTTGCCGCCGTATTCGTTGATTTGTTTGACGGCCCATTGCGGAACGCTGGAAGAACCGTGCAATACAATCGGGAAACCGGGCAAGCGTTTGGAAACTTCTTCCAAAATATCAAAGCGCAGTTCGGGCAGTTTTTCGCCGGGTTTTACTTTGAATTTGTACGCGCCGTGAGAGGTGCCGATAGAAATGGCCAACGAATCCACGCCGGTGCGTTTTACGAAATCTTCCACTTGGGCTGGGTCGGTGTAGGTGTGGTGTTCGGCGGAAACTTCGTCTTCGATACCGGCCAACACACCCAGTTCGCCTTCCACGGTCACATCGTGCTGGTGGGCATAGTCCACCACTTTTTTGGTGAGCGCGACGTTTTCTTCGTACGGCAGGTGGGAGCCGTCAATCATTACGGACGAGAAGCCGTTGTCGATGCAGTCTTTGCACAGTTCAAAAGAATCGCCGTGGTCCAGGTGCAGGCACAGCGGCACCGGCTTGCCGATTTCTTTCATCATTTCCACCGCGCCGCGGGCCATCCAGCGCAAGAGCGTGGCGTTGGCGTATTGGCGGGCGCCTTTGGAAACCTGCAAAATGACCGGGGAGCCGGTCTGCACGCAGGCGGTGACGATAGCCTGCAGTTGTTCCATATTGTTGAAGTTGTAAGCCGGAATGGCGTAACCGCCGGCCATAGCGTCTTTGAACATCTGGCGGGTGTTAACCAAACCGAGGTCTTTATAAGAAACGGTCATTGAACTGCCTCCTAAAATAAATTCTTTCCTTAACATTTTACAATTTTTTCCAGCGCTGTGGCGTATCTGTTGCGGCGGACAGAACCCCGGCCAGGGAGGGGGATATATCATAGTCCGCGCGCGCGTCCGAAAACCCGACGGAAAAAACTTGCAAAAAAAATCCGTTGTGAGTATAATGTAAATACCTTAACTGTCAAAAAGTGGATAAAAATGGAGCTAAAACCGAATTTTTCTATTCTTAAAACCTTGACTGAACTGCCGGGCATTTCCGGCCGCGAAACCGCCGTCCGTCAGTACCTGCAAGAAACGCTTTCCCCGTATGCCGATTCCGTCCGTACGGACGTTATGGGCAACCTGATTGTTTTTAAAAAAGGCACCTCAGATAAAAATTTGCTTTTCTGCGCCCATATGGACGAAGTGGGTTTGATGGTCCATTATGTGGACGAGCGCGGCTTCCTGCGGTTTGTTACCGTGGGCGGCATTGACCCGCGCACCCTGCTGGCCCAGCGGGTACGCGTGCAGACCAAGAACGGGCCGCTGTTGGGTGTAATCGGCACGAAGCCGGCGCACATCACCACCGAGGCGGACCGCGCCAAAGCGCTGGGCGTGAAAGAGCTGTTTATTGATATTGGGCTCAGCGGCGAAGAAGCCAAAAAGTGCGTGGAAATTGGTGATTTTGCCGTGCTGGACCGCCCGTACGAGGAATTTGGAGACGGGCTGGTCTGCGCCAAGGCGCTGGATAACCGCGCGGGGGTGTTTATACTGGCGGAACTTGTCAAAGCGTTAAAAAACCCTTTTTACAATGTCTATGCGGTGTTTACCGTGCAGGAAGAAGTGGGCCTGCGCGGGGCGACGACGGCCGCTTTTGGCATAGAGGCCGACTTGGCTTTATGCCTGGATACCACGGGCGCGGCGGACATTCCCGGCTGTGCCCCGCAGGATTATATTTGCTCGTTGGGCCAAGGGGTGGGGATTACCGCCCTGGACGCGCGGACGATTACGAACCCCGTGTTGTTTGACGCGCTCAAATCCCTTTGCCGAAAGCAGCATATCCGCTACCAGGTGCGCGTAGCGCCCCGTGGCGGGAACGACGCCGGAGCGGTGCATTTATCCAAAACGGGCGTGCCGACGTGTGGGCTGTCCATTCCCACGCGCAACATTCACTCCAATGTGGAAATTGTCAGCAAAACAGATATTCAACATACATTCCGCCTGGCGTATGAAGCCGCGCAGAACGGATTAAAAGACGTCATTTTATAACAATAGGATAGGACTATGAGCCGAACGTTTGAACTAGGTAAAAAAAGAGGCGTTTATTTGGACGTGGCCGATTACGTGGGGGAAACGAAATACCAGCTTCCCGCCGCCGATGCGGCCGGGTTGGAACGGCTGGACGTGGCGTACCGGGCCTTGGTATCGCTTTTGTATAATTACGTGCCGACTTCCGGCCACCCGGGCGGCAGTATTTCCAGCGGGCGTTTGGTGGAGCACCTTTTATATAAAGATATGGCGTACGATTTGCATACGCCGCACAAAAACGAAGCGGATATTATTTCCTATGCGGCGGGGCACAAAGCGTTGGGGCTGTACGCGCTGTGGGCGCTGCGCAACGAATGTGCGCGCATCGCCGCGCCGGATTTGCTGCCCGCGGACGAAAAACAACAGCTCCGGCTGGAAGATTTACTTGGTTTCCGCCACAACACCGTACAGGGCACGCCGCTTTTTAAGAAATTCCACGTCAAACCTTTGGGCGGCCACCCGGAACCGCTCGTTCCATTCGTACGCACCAGCACGGGCGCCAGCGGTGTGGGGGACGGCTCTGCCGTCGGGCTGGCGTTGGCCGCGGCGGACGCATATGGCGAAAACTGCCCCGTTGTGCATATTATAGAAGGCGAAGGCGGGCTGACTGCCGGCCGCGTGAGCGAAGCCGCCGCCGTGGCCGCTACGGCGCAGCTCAAAAACGCCGTGTTCCACATTGACTGGAACGAAGCGTCCATTGAAAGCGAACGCGTCACCGCCGACGGGGAACACCCCGGCGATTACGTCCAATGGAACCCGATGGAGTTCTTTTATATCCACGATTTCAACGTCATTCGCGTACCCGACGGGCACGATTTTAACCAAATCCATATTGCGCACCGTTTGGCGGCGGAAATTACCAACCACCAGCCTACGGCTATCGTATACCGCACCGTAAAGGGGTGGCACTACGGCATGGAGGGCAAAGCCTCCCACGGGGCGGGGCACAAATTTGCGTCGGAAGGGTTTTACAAATCCTTGGCGGAATTTGAAAAAGTGTTCGGCGTTTCCTTCCCGCGTTTTGAAGGGGAGAAAACCGACGAAAACATTGAAAAATACTACTGGGACAGTTTGCTGACCGTGCGCCGCGCACTGGAAGCGGAACAGAAAACTGCCGACTACGCCGCCGCCCGCCTGCTGGAAGCCGCCAGCCGGCTGGCCGGCAAACAGCGTTCCGTTCGGGCGGACCTGGGCAACAGCCAGAATATCTATACCAAATTCTCCCCGACCGACGTACCGGCGGAATTTATGTTTGAAGCCGGCAAATCCTACACTACCCGCGGCGTGTTGGGCCAGGTGCTGGCGTATTTGAATAAGCAAACGAACGGTACGATTTTTACCGCGTCGGCCGATTTGTACGGCTCTACGGGTGCGGGGGAAATTGCCAAAGATTTCCCGCCCGGATTTTTTAATGCGGTATCCAATCCCGCTTCGCGCCGGATTAGCGCGGGCGGCATTTGCGAGGACGGTATGGCCGCCGTCTGCACGGGGATTTCCGCTTTTGGCAAACAGTTGGGGGTGGCTTCTTCGTACGGTGCCTTTTTGGCGTTTGAACACGTGGCCGCCCGCCTGCACGCCATTGGCGTACAGGCCGCGCGCGAAGCGGGCCTTGCGCCCAATACTTTTATTATGTTCAACGGACACGCCAGCCTGCCCACCGGCGAGGACGGCCCCACCCACGCGGACCCGCAGTCCCTGCAATTGTTGCAGGACAACTTCCCCAAAGGTTCGTGCATTACGGTGACGCCTTTGGAAGTGGACGAAATTTGGCCGCTTACGGTGAAAGCCTTGTCCCTGCGGCCGGCGGTGTTTGCACCGTTTGTGGTGCGCCCGTCGTATGCGTTTATGGACCGCAACGCATGGGGGGCGGAACCGGCCGCCAACGCCGTCAACGGCGTGTATTACTTGCGCCGCGCCAAAGGCCAGGCCGAAGGAACGGTGTTGGTGCAGGGGGCCGGCGTGGGGAGAATTGTGGTGGAGAAACTGCTCCCCCGATTGGCGCAAAACGGCCCGGACGTAAATGTGGTGTACATCACCAGCCGGGAACTGTTTGAGGCCCTATCCCAGGAAGAACAAAATAAAATCCTGCCGCCGGAGTTGTTCCAAACGGCGATGGGGATGACCGATTTTACCCTGCCCACGCTGGACTGTTGGATTAACAGCCAGGCGGGGCGCAGGCATACGCTGTTCCCGCACCGGGGCGGCAAATTCTTGGCAAGCGCGTCGGCGGCTAAAGTATATGCCGAAGCCGGGCTGGACGGGGAGAACCTGTTCGCCGCTGTGTGCGCGTATGTACAGGATTTAAAAGGGGCCGCCGCTTGGCGATAGCCCCATAGGAGAATAAAATGGCAGAAGAAAAACCTTACTTGACCGGACGGACATATCTTTTCAGGCTTCCCAAAGGCAAGGATTTATTGGAGTCGCTCGCCGATTTTTGCCACGACAACCAAGTAAAATGCGGCGTTGTTAATGTGGTGGGGTCCGTGTCCAACGCCACGATTGGCTGCTACGACCAAAACAAAAAGAAATACGATAAAACCGTCATCAACCAGGAAATGGAACTCATCAGCCTGTGCGGCAATATCAGCATCCAGGACAACCGCCCGCAGGTCCACGCGCATGTGGTGATGGCCGGCAAAGATAACCAGGCCATTGGCGGGCATTTGTTCCCGGGTACCAAAATATACGTGTGCGAAGCGTATATCCAGGAATTGGTGGGGGAACCCAAAGTAAGACGTTCCGACAAAGTGACCAAGCTTTCGCTTTGGGCTTAAGAACAGTTGCTTAAAAATCTAAAAATCCCGCGTGTAAAGCGCGGGATTTTTTGTTTGATTGAAAAAATTTTACCTATATAGTTAGGCAAAACAAAATTTTGTTCTCAGACGGTAAAATGGTATTTTTCGTGTTTTTTAAACTATCGTTCGATTAAACGAAGAAATAGGATACCAGTTCTCTTGCTGTCTGTCAAGCCGAAATTTTATTTTAGCTTGCCAAAAAATCGGGAATAAGGTTCAATGGGGGGGTAGGGTAGTTCAAAATTACACAGGAGGACGTAACTAAATGAAGAAACTACTGGGCTTGTTTTTAGTCCTAACGATGGCCTGGCCTGCCAGCGCTGCCATTGTGGATAATGTAGAAGCTGTGGGCGAAATTGAAGTAATTGGCGCCCATAACAATGCGCAGATGAGCGCTTATAACGGCGCGGCTTCGCGCGTGATGGCCGGTTTGTCTGCCGAATTAACTGAAGATGTAAAAGCCAATGTCCAATTCGTGTATAACACGCCTTGGGACGGGGCTGATCAAGGTAAAGACCTCAACACCTACCAAAACCAGATTTATTTGGCGGAAGCCAATATGGTTTTGTCCAACCTGTTTGACCGCTTTGAATTGACGCTCGGCCGCCAATTCTACGGCGATGAAGACAGCGTTTTATTGTATTTTGGCCCGCGCCACGGTTATATGGCCGCTTTGGATAATCCGGTAACCTCCTTGGATGCCGCCAAGCTGACCTATGCCGATGATGTCAAGGCCTTGACCTTGATTGCCGGTAAAACGCGCAATATGCGGGAAACGGTAACGGAAGCTGATTTTTACGGAGCTGATTTCCGCATGAACGTGACGGATATGATCAAAGCCCAAGTCTATGGTTACACCTATAAGAACAATGATTGGAACGATGAATTCCAAGGTTTTTATGGGGCGAAATTGTCCTTGACGCCGGAAATGGGTGCTTTGAGCGTAGAATATGCTCGCGGTCATAGCGGCGATCGCTTGGTAAAAGAATCCCACGACAACCCCTACTTGGTAAAAGTGGACGCTTCTTTGAATATGGAAGCCTTTACGCCCAGAGCCGCTTTCATCTATCAGAAAGGGACTGTGTCTGAATACGGCGCTTATGCTCCGGGTTTAGTCTATGGCAAAACCTTCTTTGGCGCTAATTTGGATCTGGCCTTGGATGATTCTCGCATCTTCAATGTGGGCTTAGACTACAATTGGGACAAATGGACCTTCTCTGTGGACGGCTTCTCCTTCCAAGACAGAACCGCCCAAGATACGGCCGTACTGGAAGCGGACTTGACCGCCAACTACCAGCATAACGAAAACGTCAACCTGTTCGCCGGTATTGGTTACGCCAAATTGCCGTCTGACGCGATTCAGCAAGACGCTACCGT
>CALUQD010000032.1 GCA_944322825.1 Candidatus Avelusimicrobium pullicaecorum | reverse complement strand
ATCCGCAAAGCGCAGGAAGTGTATTATATGGCTAACGGGAGTTATGTGGCAGAGTTGGGTGATTTGGATATTGATTATTCCGGCATATGTCGCCTGGCAGACAACAGCGAATTGGTATGTGAGAATGCGGGCATTGACAATATTGTAGGTGCTGTCAGCAGTGATGCTGCCTCAAGTGCCAATCGGGTTTCCATATGGTTCTGTCCTCCCGGATACTCCGCTATGGCAACTTGCCGGACAAAATCTAGTGCAAAAATTTCCGTGTACTTTGCCAATTCTTCCAATCCCAATGAAATTCTTTGTGAAGGAAAAACCGACCGCGGTACGCGGCTGTGCAAAGCGTTGAATTTGCCGACCAATTAAATGGCTTTGGCCGCCCGGCGCAGATAAACGGCGGGGTGCTCCATACACGCCTGTGCGTTGGGGGCGAAGTCCGTTAAAACGGCAATTTGCGCGGGAGCCAGCGGGTTTTTAAAAAGGGCTTTTTCTTCCAATTGCCCGCAAATAAACAGGACGGGCTTTTTGTGTTTTTTGGCTAACTTCAATACCGCCAGCGGCGCTTTGCCGTAGAAGGTTTGGCGGTCCAATTTTCCTTCGGCGGTAATGATTAAATCGGCCCAGTCAAACTGTTCTTCCAGGTGTGCTTTTTGAAACAAAAAATCCGCCCCCAACAAAAGCGTTGCTCCAAAACAGCCATAAAGTCCCGCGGCAATTGCGCCGGCGGCTGCGGTGCTGGGAGTATGGGCGATTTCGCGCCCGGACGCCTGCTTTACTACCCGCGCCCAACGGGCCATCGCACGGTCCAAAATTTTTACTTGGGCGGGTGTGGCTCCTTTTTGCGGGCCGAACACTTTAGCGGAACTTTTGGGGCCCAGGAGCGGGTTGGTTACATCGGCCACGGCATACACGCGCACGCCTTTTATCGTTTTCTTTAAAGCGGTTAAATCCACTTTTGCCAACTGTAAAAGCGGCTCGGCCCCCAAAGCGATTTCGCGCCCGTTTTTATCCAACAATTTCGCTCCGCACGCGGCGGCCATACCGGCTCCGCCGTCGTTGCAGGCTACGCCGCCCAAGCCTACATAAACGGTGCGGGCTCCCGCTTGTACGGCGCGCAAAATGGCTTGCCCCACCCCAAAGCTGGACGCGCCCAGCGGGTCCAGTTCTTCCTTTTGGGCAGACCCCAGGCCGCAAATGCGGGCCGTTTCTATCACGGCGGTTTTGCCGTCGGACAGAAGCAAAAAAGAGGTGCGGCGCGGTTTTAAAAAAGCGTTTTTGGCGGTGAGAAAAATCGTTTGGGCGTGCGGGTCCAGCGTGCGGAAAAAATCCATAAATCCGTCCCCGCCGTCCGACAGCGGGCAGGCGCGGACAGTATGTTGGGAAGCTAAAACGCGGGCAAGTTCCCGCGCGGCCGCAAGCGCGCTTAAAGAACCTTTAAACGCGTTGGGCAAGAGAAGTATGTGCATTAAAATTTCCAGCTCAGCTGCGCTTGCACCACCGTGTTGGAAGCCGCGGATTCTTTCAGTTCGTCTTCGCGCGCGGCAAACACTTGGCGCACTTCCACGCCCAGCATTAAATCATCCACCCACGTTTCCACGCCTAAACCGACGGAGCCGGCAATCGTGTTGGAAGAAATCGTGTCGCGGAAGGGCGTTTCCTGGGGCGTGCTGCCGGCGTTATTGGTTACGGTGCCGCGGTAGTTAAGCGTCAGCATTTCGTAGGCGGCGGAACCCGTTAAATAGAACGTAAAACGGCTGGCCGGGTTCAAGTAATAATGCACGTCGGCCCCGATGGATAAGATGTTGCCGGAGCTGGAGGCGTCCAGGGTGTTGGCCCCGTTGGTGCCGCTGAACGAGTTGTTGGAAATACTGGCGAACGAAAGCACCGGCCCTGCCCAAAAATTGCTTTCTTTAATACGCCATAAAAATTTAGAAGAAATCACCGCGCTGGTGCCGCCTACATCTACGGTTTCGTCCCCCAGGTTTACGGAATACAAATCCCCCAGGTTGATGGTTCCGCTTATATTCAAATCCAGCGGCATTGCGCCGGCCTGGATGGCAAAGTATTTATTAAAATTTTTCTCCTGGTAGGATTTTTTGGCGGGGGTTTCTTTTTTTGCCGGCTTTTTGGAAGCCAACTCCTGTTTGGCGGCTGCGGCGTAATCCTGTTGGCTGACTTCACCCGTTTTAACGCCTTTTACAAAGGCTTCTTCGTCCGACAGCGGGCGTGCGGCCGGCACTTCCACCGGGGCCGCCGAAGGCGTTACCACCGTACCGTTTACCACGGTGGCTTTTTGCGCGCCAAAGACTTGGTTGATGTCGGAATCAAAGGTCAGCCCGCCGGCGGCTTCTACCACGGCTGCCTGGCCGGATTGGGCCGCGGCCTGGGCGGCGGCTTGGGCGGCTTGCTGTTCCTGGATGTTTTGCTGGACAAATTCCTGCTGGGCTTTTTTGCCTTGGTCGTAATCGTACACTTCAATAGACACGATTTGCGGCATATCCACGTTGACGGTGGCTCCGTCGTCTGTTTGGAGTTTTAAGTTAAATTCGTCCAGGTCCAAAATGACGCCGACCAGCTGCGTACCGCCTTTTAAGATGATGCGGTGTTTATCGGGCAGGATTTGCTCGATTTCGCGTTGGTTGAGCGTGATGTTGCCGTACGAAGTGGCCAGGTTCAGCGTATATTCCGTTTGGGATAAAATGGATCCGCTGATGAGTTCCCCGGTTTTCATTTTGATGGTTTCCGCCTGCGCCAGCGACGCGGCGGCCAGCAAACATACGGCCAACACACTTTTTTTCATACAACCTCGCTTGAATAAAAGACACAAGGGCGGCGCGAAAAAAATTTCCGCGCCGCGCAGATTATTTGGATTCTTGTTCCACTACTTTTTCGGTTTCGGATTCGGCGGGTTGTTCTTCCGCTTGGGCCATGGAACAGCCGCACGGAGCAACCGCTTTTTTAATTTTGCGCAGCGCTTGCAAAATTTTGGCTACGGTCAAAAACCCGATTGCGGTAAACACATCGGTCAACACATACACGGCCGCGGCCATCCACATTTCGCTTCCAGAAAGCTGCGGGTGCGTAAAGATGGCATACGCTTGAAACACGGCATAAGCCAACGCCAGATAAAAAAGCACTACAAACAGCACATACAACCCTTTCAGGCAGAGCCAGTTGTGCGGCCACCATTTGCAAGATTTACAGCATTTAGACATAGTTCACTCCTTTTCTGGGGAAAACGTCTTGCCCCCTATATCCATATTGTATCAAAAGAATATAGCTTGTGCGTTATTTCTGCTGTGGACAGGCGCCGAAAATTTTGATTAAAGCGCCCAGCAGTTGGATGAACACGCTCCACCCGGTGCAGGCCAGCAGTGCTTGCAGGGCGGCTAAGCCGTAAATCCGGCGCAGCGGGGCGGAATACGCCGCCAGCTGGGCGGGGTCGGTCCAAAAGGTGCAGGCCCAGTTCCACGCGGCATATAGGCCGACGATGAGCGTGGCGTAAAATAAAACGATAAACAGCCGCCTTAGGCCGGTTAAACCCAGCCAGTTATGCGGCAGGAAGGGAATCATTTTTTTATATCCGTTTGGCATCGTGCAATAACTCCTGTGCGTGGGAAAAAGCCGCGGAATGTTTATCCGCATTTCCGCCCAGCATACGGGCAATTTCCGCCACTAGTTTTTCATTGGAAAGCGCTTCAATCGATACGTCGGTAGCGGTTTTGGAAGCTTTTTTTGCCACGTGGAAATTATGGTCCGCCTGGGCGGCCACTTGCGCCAGGTGGGTGACGCACAATACTTGCCGGCCTTTCGCGGCGGCGCGGAGCTTTTGGCCGACCAGATGGCCCGTTTCGCCGCCGATTCCGGCGTCCACTTCGTCAAACACCATTACGGGAACGGTGGGCGCCAACACGGTTTTGAGCCCCAGCATTACGCGGGAAATTTCCCCGCCGGAAGCAATGTTCTTAAGCGGGCGCAAAGATTGGCCCGGGTTGGGGGAAAATAAAAATTCCACTTTGTCGGCGCCGGTCGGCCCGAGGTTTTCTTCGTCCATTTCTACGGCGGTGGCAAAGCGCACCGCGTTAAACCCGAGCGGGCGGATTTCTTCGGTAATGCGGGCGGATAATTTTTCGGCTGCTTGCAGGCGTTTGTCGTGCAGTTCGCGGGCCAATTTTAAAAGGGATTGGCGGGTGCGGTCCACTTCCGCCAGCAGTTCTTGTTCGCGTTCTTCGCCGTGTTGCAGTTGGTCGATGCGGGCGCGCAGTTCGTCCGCCGTGCGCAGGACGTCTTGTATTTCCGGCCCGTATTTGGCTTTTAAGCGTTTGATTTTTTCGTGCCGCGAGAGCATTTTGTCCAACGCGTCTGGCTCCACATTTAAGTCGTCTTTATAAGCGGACAGCGTGGAAGCGGCGTCCTCCAGCGTTAGGAGGGCCGAATTTAAATCTTGCGCCAGAGAGGCTAAGTTCTCGTCCAGCTCCGCCATATTTTGCAATTCGCGCAAGGCTTTGCCCGTGCGGGAGGCGGCGGAATCATCCGCGGCGTACAATTCGTAATAGGCGCTCTCGGCCGATTCCAACAACCGGCCGGCGTGTTTCATTTTGGGCAGGGCTTGTTCCAGCTGGAAATCTTCATCGGCGGTGGGGTTGACGTCTTCGATTTCTTTTAGCTGGTATTGGCTCATATCCAGCAACCGTTCCTTTTCTTGGGCGCTCATCCGCGCGGCGTTTAGTTTGGCCAGTGCGTCTTGGTGCTGGCGATAGGCGGCTTCGGTTTTTTGTACCAGCGTATCGTGTTTGGCAAATTTGTCCAGCAAGGCCAAGTGCACCGAGGGGTGCAGCAAACTCTGGTGTTCGTGCTGGCCGTGAAAGTCCACCAGTTCCCGCCCTATACGCGCCAAGGCGGCTACGGTGATGGTGCGCCCGTCGGCCGAGGCTTTGCTTTTGCCTTTGCGGTCCAATTCGCGTTTGAGGGTGAAGGCGTCGCCCGTCAGTTGGTATTCCCGGCGCAAAGCGTCTGGCAAATCGTCGGCGGAAAACACGGCCGATACGCTCATTTTGTCGGCGCCGTCTTTGATGACGGACACGTCCCCGCGGGCCCCTAATACAAAGCTAAGCGCTTCGATAACAATGGATTTCCCCGCACCGGTTTCACCCGAAAACACATTGAGCCCCGGGGCAAATTCCAAAGTCAAGTCCGAGATAATGGCAAAATTTTGTACGCGCAGGCGCAGAAGCATCAGCGGTTCCCCCATTTGAGTTTGCGGTTTAAAATCGGAAAAAAGCCACGTTCGGGCAAGCAGAACAGCTTGGCTTTTACCGGGCTGCGGGTGATTTGCACGCGGGCGTCCGGCGGGAGCGTAAGATTGATTTGCCCGTCCACACTGCACAGGGCTCGGTCCGCCTCGTTTTTAAAAGAAGGGACCATCGTCAGCGTGCCGTCGGCCGACAAAACCAGCGGCCGCTGATTAAGCGTATGCGGGCAAATAGGGGTGATGATTAGCACGTCTACGCCGGGTTCTACAATCGGCCCGCCGGAAGCCAGCGAATATGCCGTAGAGCCGGTGGGCGTGGAAACGATGACGCCGTCGCCAAAGTACGAAGGCATTTCCGTACCGTTCCAAGCGGCTTCCACCAAAAAAGCGCGCGGCGCGGCGGAGCGGAGGACGCAATCGTTAAAAGCGATAAAATCCCGCGTGTGTGCTTGCGGAGCGGATACCTTTACGTGCAGCATAAACCGTTCGTTTAGAGTGCATTTTCCGTCCAGCAACGTTTGCAAAGAGGCTAATGCGTCGGTTTGTTCGCACGCGGCCAAAAAACCCAGCGTGCCGCAGTTGATGCCAAAAATCGGAATGCCTAATGGAGCGGCGGCGCGGGCACAGTAGAGCATGGTTCCGTCCCCGCCCATACTGACGAGCAAATCGGTTTGCGCCGTCAGGCCGTTCAAATCGGTGATGAGCGCCGCCTGCACGCCGTTTTGGCGCAAAAAAGCGCACACTTCTTCCCCCAGCGGGGCGGTGCGGGTTTTGTTTGCATTGTAAAAAATGGCGGCGTGCTTAAAATTCATCGTATCTTTATTTTAGCAAAAAGCGTTGGCGGAAAGGAGCCCGTGCGCAGGCCCTGGCCGGCTAAAGGCAAAATGATATAATAATATATATAGGAAAGGGGGCTAGTATGTGGGATTATACGGACAAAGTAATGGATCATTTTAGAAATCCGCGCAACGTGGGAGCCATTCCCAACGCCGACGGTACAGGCCAAGTCGGCAGCCTGGTGTGCGGCGACGCGCTGAAACTTACCATCAAAGTAAACAAAGAAACCGACGTCATTGAAGACGCCAAGTTCGAAACGTTCGGCTGTGCCAGCGCGATTGCATCTTCCTCTATTTTAACCGAAATGATTAAAGGCAAAACGATTGCCGAAGCTTCCAAAATTACCAACCAGGATATTGCCGACGCACTGGGCACGCTGCCGGCTGAAAAAATGCACTGCTCCGTGATGGGAATGGAAGCCCTGGAAGCCGCTGTAAAAAGCTACCGCCAGGGCGGAGCCCCGGTGGTGTTTGAACAGCAGGAAGAAAAAATCGTCTGCCATTGTTTTAACGTGTCCGAAGAAACCATCATCAAAGCCATCCGCGCCAACCATTTAAAAACCGTAGAAGACGTAACCCACTTTACCAAAGCGGGCGGCGCCTGCGGCCGGTGCAAGGGCGAAATCCAAAAAATTTTGGATAAAGTAAACGGCGCGTGCGAAGCGCCTGCCGCGGCGGAAAAGAAAATTTTTGCCCAGATGACGGTGGTGGAAAAAATTAAAGCCGTAGAACACGTACTGGAAGAAGACGTCCGCCCGAAACTGAATATGGACGGCGGCTCGGCCGAGCTGGTGGATTTGGCCGGAACGGTTGTAAAAATCCGTTTGACCGGTATGTGCAGCGGCTGTGCGGGCGCGGCCGGCACCTTAAAGAATTTTATCGAAAAAACACTGAAGGAAAAAGTAGACCCTTCCCTTACGGTGGAGCAGGCGTAATATGAAAGTGATTTATTTGGATAACAACGCCACTACCCAATGCGCGCCTGCCGTGGTGGAGGCGATGCTGCCCTATTTTTCCGAAAAATACGGCAACGCTTCCAGTATGCACGCTTTCGGCGGCAACAACCGCCACGCCATCGATGCGGCCCGCCAACAAGTGGCCGCTTTAATCGGCGCCGCCCACGCGGACGAAATCATCTTTACTTCCTGCGCTACGGAAAGCGACAACACTGCCATTTTTTCCGCCGTGCGCACCCAGCCCAAAAAGAAACACATCATTACTTCCGCCGTGGAACATCCCGCGGTGATGGAACCTTATAAGTATTTGGAAGCGCAAGGGTACCGCGTGGATTTTATCGGCGTGGACGAATTGGGTCGGTTTGATATGGCGCGCTTTGAAAGCGTGCTGGACGAAGACACCGCCTTGGTGTCTGTGATGTGGGCCAACAGCGAAACGGGAACCATTTTCCCTATTGCCGAAATTGCCCGCTTGGCGCACGAAAAGGGCGCCTTGTTCCATACGGACGCTGTGCAGGCTGTGGGCAAAATACCGGTGAACGTGCAGGAAGCGGGGGTGGATATGCTTTCGCTTTCCGGCCACAAATTCCACGGGCCCAAAGGCGTGGGCGCTTTGTATGTGCGCCGCGGTACGCTGTTTATGCCGTATTTGATGGGCGGCCACCAGGAACGCCACCGCCGGGCGGGCACGGAGAACGTGCCCTATATCGTGGGGCTGGGCAAAGCGGCCGAACTGGCCCAAAAACGCCTGGCCGACGGGACTTCCCAAAAAATTGCCGCGTTGCGTGATAAATTGGAAAAAGGTATTTTGGCTTCGGTGCCCGACGTCAAAGTAAACGGCGACCCGGCCCACCGCGTGCCCAATACCACCAACATCAGCTTTGGGTATATTGAAGGCGAATCCATTTTGATGTATTTAAACGATTTGGGCGTTTGTGCTTCGTCGGGTTCGGCGTGCACGTCCGGGTCGTTGGAGCCGTCGCACGTGTTGCGCGCGATGGGGGTTCCGTTCCAGTTCGCACACGGGTCTATTCGGTTTTCGCTTTCGGACCAAACGACCGAAGCAGATATCGATTTGGTGCTAAAAGAATTACCCGCCATTATTGAGCGGCTGCGCAAAATTTCACCTTTTTCGCGTTTAGCCGCCTGATTTGACCGCGCCCGAAAACGGGCGCGGTTTTTTTGAAAGAATGATGAAGAATTTTCTAACGGCTTTGGCCTGTTTGTTTCTTTTAACGCCGGCCTTTGCCAAAACGGTTACGCTGTACCACACCAGCGACACGCACGGATTTTTTTACCCTAAGAATGGCCGCGGCGGTGCGGCTGCGTTGGCGGCGGTGCTGGAGAAAGAAAAAAATCCTTACTTGTTGTTGGACAGCGGCGATTTTGCCGAAGGCACCGTGGAAACTCAGCGTTCACGCGGCCTCAAAGCCGTGCAGTTGATGAACCGCTTGGGGTATGACGCGGCGACCGTAGGCAACCACGAATTTGCCTTCCGGGATGAGGGGTTTGCCTCCTTGGCGAAAGAGGCCCAATTCCCGCTGCTAGCGGCCAATTTAACGGAAGTTGCGTCTGGAAATTATCCCCCTGGAGTGTTGCCCTATAAGATTTTTCAAATTAACGGCGTAAAAGTGGCAGTTATTGGTTTAGCCAATATGCGTCCCACAAATACTACCCGGCAGTATACGCTTTCCAAACCTTTTCCCTCTCTTAAAAAAGCCTTGCAAGAAATTGCCCCGCAGCATCCACAAGTTGTGGTGGTGCTGGCGCACGATTCGTTGGGGGATGACCGCCCCGGACATCCTTTCTATATAGGCGAAATCGGCCGCCAACTTTCCGGGAGCGTAGACGTGGTTTTAGGCGGGCACGCGCATTTAATTTTTCAAAACGAATACCGCGGCGGCGTCTTGTTTGCCGAGAGCGGGTGCAACTTCCAAAACGTTACCAAAATTACTTTACAAACCGATGATAAAACAGGAGAACTTCTTTCTGCTAAGTCGGAATTAATTCCGTTGGAAATTGCCCGTACTGGGGAAAACCCCAAAATCAAAAAATACGCCGAATCTTTGCGCGAAAAAGACGTGGACGAGCCCATCGGGCAGACGTCGGCTGCGTTGGAAAAGTATCCCCAAACCCCCGGCCATATGGATTCTTCCGTGGATAACTGGGTGGCCGACGCCACTTGCCGCTATGCCCCGGCGGATGTGTGCATTCACAACACGGGCGGAGCGCGCGCGGGGCTGCCCAAAGGGGATATCACCCGGCGTGATATTGTGGACTTATATCCATTTAACAATACGGTCGTAAAGGCTAATGTCAGCGGAGCGTTTTTAAAAAAATTAGTGAAAGAAAATCTTACCCCGTGGAACCGCCTGGCATATGCCGGGCTGTCGGTAACGTATCACAAAACCAAGAACGGAAAAATCAAAAATCTTAAAATTTGGGTGCGCGGCCAGCAGCTGCAGGAAGACAAACAATATACGGTTTCCGTCAATTCCTATGTGGCCGACGGCGGCAGCGAAGGAAAATTGTTCAAAACGCTGCCGGCGGACGCTCTCCACCCGGCAGGTGCCCGGATGGTGCGCCAAGTGCTGGAAGATGATTTTAAAAATGGAACGTTGGTTCCGCCGCCTAGCGGGCGTATTATAGAAAAATAAATTTACGCCGCTTGTGCCTTGAAGGGGCGGCGGCGTTTTTGTTACCATAAAATTATTCTTAAGGAGGGGAAATTTCTGATGAAAAAAACTTGGGTGCTCTTATGGGCAGTTTTATTGTTGCCGCTTGCTTTAACGGCCAAGACAACTACAATTTATCACACCAGTGACGTGCACGGGTTTTTCTATCCGCAGCACGGACAGGGCGGTTATGCCGCGCTCGAAGCGGTTATCAAAGCCGGCCCCGCCAGCTATATGCTGTTGGACAGCGGCGATTTTGCCAACGGCACCGTGGAAACCCGTAATTCCAAGGGATTAAAAGCCGTGCAGATGATGAACCGAATGAGCTACGACGCCGCCACCATCGGCAACCACGAATTCGATTTTAAAGGCGAAGGCTTGGCCCCGTTGTTGTCCAATGCCCAGTTTGCGGTATTGGCGGCTAACTTTTTTGAATCCGCCACGGGCAAATATCCGCCGGCTGTTCTTCCCTATAAGGTTTTTGACGAAAACGGCGTTAAAGTGGCTGTTATCGGTCTGGCCAACCGCGAACCGACAAACCCTTCCAAATTATACACTTACAGCAAACCGATGACCGCGCTCAAAAAAGCACTGAAAGAGCTGGAAAGCAAAAACCCGGATGTGGTGATTGTGCTGGTGCACGATTCTTTGCAGGATGAAAAGCACGGCACCCAATCCTATGTGCGTGATATCGGGCGCAAATTTGGCGGGCGTGTGCATGTGGTTTTGGGCGGGCACGCGCATAACATTTTCCAAAACGAATACGTAAACGGCACCCTGTTTGTGGAAAGCGGCACCGCTTTGCAAAACGTCAGCCGCATTACGGTGGAAACCGATGACGAAACGGGTAAATTTGTGTCGGCCAAATCCGAATTAATCCCGCTGGTGGTGGCCAAAACCGGCGAAGATGCGGACGTAAAAGCCTATGCCGATTCGTTGCGCGAACCGGGCGTGGATGAAGTGCTGGGCGAAGCCGCCGAAACGCTTTCCCGCCAGCCCCAGCAGGACGACCGCCAAGATGCGCCGCTTAACAACTGGATTGCCGATTTAATCCGCAATTATTCCGGCGCCCAAATTGCCGTTCATAATAACGGCGGCACCCGCGTGGATATGCAAAAAGGACCCGTTACCAAACGGGATTTGATTGAAATCCATCCGTTTGACAATACCATCACGTTGGTAGCGGTGGACGGCAAATTTTTAAAGAAATTTGTCAAAAAGAGTTTTGCCCCCAACAGTCTTTATTCCTATTCCGGGCTGACCATTACGTACGAAAAAAACAAAAAGGGCAAAATCAAAGATATCGAAATCCTGGTAAACGGCCAGCCTGTGCAGAACCGGCGCAAATATATTTTGGCCACCAACACTTATATTGCAAACGGCGGCAGCGAAGGCTGGATGTTTAAACGCATCCCCGCCAAGGATAAACAATCGGCCGGTGCCAAAACCATCCGCGATTTGATGGAAGAATCTTTGCGCAAAGGGACGGTTTCCGCCCCCGATACCGGGAGGATCAGCCAGCGGTAATATGCGCGCGAAAAGTTTTTTGCTGGGAGCAGCGATATTGCTTTTTTTAAGTGCGTGCGGTCACGATGACCGCACGCATATAGACGTATATTATACTGCAGACGTACAAGGCTTCTATTGGTCCCGCCCGGAACCGCGCTGGAATAACCGCGAAGCCGGCGGATACGCCATTCTTAAAAATTTTTTGCAAAAAAGAGAAGGCCCTTTTTTGCTGTTTGACGGCGGAAACTGGTTCGGGTCCGCACCGGAAGGTACGATGACCAAAGGGGCCTACGTGGCTGAATTGGCGCGTACACTGCCGTATACGGCGGGTACAATCAGCGATAAAGATTTGGTGTACGGCTGGCCTTCGCTGCGCGGCATCGTGCGCGAATTGCCGTACCCGTTTGTGGTATCCAACTTGCGGCTGGAAAATCAAATCCCCTGGCCAATGCACGATTACCAAATCCGCACGGTTAACGGTATTAAAATCGGTATTTTTGGGCTGATTGACCCGCAGACCGTTAATAAAAACAAAGCCCGCTTGCTGGGCCTGCAAGCGCTGGACCCGCTGCAGGTGGCGCAGGAGATGACCGCTTTATTGCGGGAAAAGGGGGTGGACTGCATTATTGTGCTTAGTTCTTTGGCCGCGGCACAGAAGAACAGCGTCAGCGAAATCTCTATCGCGGAAGAAACCACCGGCATTGACCTCATTTTAAGCTCCAACAAAGACCGCGAAAACGCCGAAACGGACCAAATCAACAAAACGCTGATTGTTTATCCCGGTTCCAAATTGGACAGCGTAGCCCATATCCGGCTGTCTTTTGATAAAAACAAACAACTGCGCGATATGACGTTTGAGGATGTCGCACTGCTAAAAGAAACCTATGGAGAAGATGACGCCATTGCCCGGCGGGCGGCTTCCCTGCGGGCGGAAACACGCAGAAAAATGAATGCGCGCGTGGCGGAATTGCCGGAGCCCATTTTAACTTCTTTGGAACAGGAGTCCGCTTTGGGGAACTTGCTGGCGCAGTGTATGCATAAATGGGCGCGGCTAGACGGCGCTATTTTAAATGCGGATTCTATCCGCAGTTCGCTCCCCGCCGGCAAACTTACCGAGTACGATTTGTACAAAGCCTATCCGTACGGGGATAACATCACCTTTATCACCATCCGGGGCGAAGCCTTTTTAAAAGCGTTGGAAATGTCTTTAAACGCCAAAGACAATTTCCCGCAGATTGCCGGATTTTCCGTAACGTACGCCGAAACGCCGGTCGGCCGCAAAATCCGCCGCGTGACGTTAGATAACGGGCGCATCATCCGCCCGCAGGAAACATACCGCTTTGCCGTAACGGACCACGTGCTGGCCGGCGGGTTCGGGCACGACGGGTTTATCGATTCGCTGGAATTTAAAAACACGTTTGTGGAAGCCCGCCAGATTATGCGCTCCTGCCTGGTCCGTCAAAAAACGGTTACGGCGCCCGAAATCGGCCGTTGGAAAAAAGTGTTATGAAATACATCCGCCCGCTGGCGATAGGTTCTGTTACTGCCGCCAATAATTTGCTGTTGGCCCCGATGGCGGGCATTACCGATTCGCCGTTTCGGGTGTTGTGCTTACAAGGCGGAGCGGGGCTGGTCTGTGCGGAAATGGTGTCCGCCCACGCGTTGCATTACGGCAACGCCAAAAGCGGGCGTATGCTGCAAGTCAACCCGAAGGAACACCCGGTATCGATGCAAATTTTCGGTTCGGACGAGGCAACCATCGCCGAGGCCGCCAAAAATGCCGAAGCCCAAGGGGCCGATATAGTGGATTTAAACGCGGGCTGTCCCGTTAAAAAAATCAACAAAGCCGGCGCCGGCTGCGTGCTGATGAAAGACGAAGCCAAACTGGGGCGCTTGGTGGAAGCGGCGGTGAAAAGCGTCAAAATTCCCGTTACGCTCAAAACGCGTATTGCTTTAACCCATAAAGAGCTATTGGGGGCACGGTTGGCCAGGCTAGCCGAAAGCGCCGGCGCGTCTGCGGTAGTGTTGCACGCGCGGGCGGCGGTGGATGTGCACGCCGGGCCGCCCAATGTGGCGGCGGTGGCCGAAGCGTGCGCGGCGGTCAAAATCCCGGTGATTGGCAACGGCGGCATTGTGGACGCTCAAACGGCAAAGCCTTTTTTGGAAGCCGGTTGCGCCGGCGTGATGATTGGCCGCGGAGCGGTGGGGAACCCGTTTATTTTCCGGGATATTATCGATGTGTTTGCCGGCAAAACGCCGTCTTCCCATACGCCGCTTAACCGCCTGCGCATTTATTTGGGACTCATCCGGGAGAACGCCAGCTATTACGGCGAGCGCATTGGCGTGAACCGCAGCCGCAAAACCGCCGGCTATTGGATAAAAGACTTTCCCGGCGCGGCCGAAGTGCGCGGGCAGTTTGTGCGGTTGGATACTTTGCCGGAGATCGAAGTTTTATTTTCCCGTACGCTGGCGCGGTTGGAAAACGACTCTTTTTTACCCCACTAACGCTCCCTTGGCGGGCCGGTGCCAAAAATCCGCTAAATTTTGATATAATATATAGGAAACCACGAGTCATTAAGACAGCGGCCACCACTCCGCTGCGCATTAATTACACAAGGTAGAAACAAAAATTATGACAAAAACTTTTTTACCTTCCGTCAAGGAAGTTGAAACCACCCGCAAATGGCATCATATCGACGCCACGGGCCAGACCCTGGGCAGATTGGCTTCTCAGATTGCCGTTTTGCTGATGGGCAAACACAAAAGAACCTATACGCCTCATATGGACTGCGGCGATTTCGTCGTTGTCACCAACGCCGGCAAAATCAAATTGACCGGTAACAAAATGGAACAGAAGGTTTACTTCTCTCACTCCGGTTACGCCAAAGGCGCCAAAGAAACGCCGGTCAAAAGAGTGTTGGAAAAAAACCCCACCAGAGTATTGGAATTGGCCGTTAAGAGAATGTTGGACGAAAACAAACTCCGCGCGCCCAGAATGAAACGCTTAAGACTGTTCGCCGGCGAAGAACACGCCTTCACCGAACGCTTTGGTAAATAAGAGGGATAGAAATTTATGAACAATACGAAAGAACTGAAAACCGGAAGAAGAAAAACCTCCGTCGCCCAGGTGGAATTGTTGAAAGGCAAAGGCGTCATCACCGTCAACGCCAAATCCCTGGATGAATACTTTGGCAACCACGCCCGCTGCAAAGCCGCCGTTAAGGCGCCGCTCGTGGTGACCAACCTGGAAAAAGAATACGACGTTAACGCCAAAGTAATTGGCGGCGGCGTATCCTCCCAGGCCGGCGCCTTGCGCCACGCGATTGCCCGCTCTTTGGCGGCCATCAGCGAAGATCTGAAAAAAGCCGTGAAGAAAGCCGGTTATCTTACCCGCGATCCCCGTATGGTGGAAAGAAAGAAACCCGGTCAGCCCGGCGCCCGCAAACGCTTCCAGTTCTCCAAACGTTAATCGTTGGCTGGAA
>CALUQD010000031.1 GCA_944322825.1 Candidatus Avelusimicrobium pullicaecorum | reverse complement strand
GGCCGCGTAGACAATCCGTTTTTTAAAGGCGGCGACCCGCACAACGACGCCAATTACGAAAAATGCCGCACCTGCGGGGAACCGATTACCGACGAACGCCTCTATCGTCACTGCCCGCAGGACCCGGATATTATGTGCCTGCCCGCGCCGAAAGCGGCCCAACCGGCCAAACCCGCCAAATGCCCTGAAACCCAACCGAAGGACAGCCGCTATCACTCCAATAATCCGTATTACAAAGGCGGGGACCCGGCCGACCCAGCCAACTATAAAACCTGCCAATGGTGCAAGCTGCCTATCACGGATGAAAGATACGGCCGTGCCTGCCCCAAAGACCCGGATGTCCACTGCCTGCCCGGATACGACAATCCAAATCCCGCGCCAAGCTGTTATCGCTGCGGTCGGTCTTTCACTCCCGGGCGCCCCTGCAGAGCAAAACGCGGAAAATTCTGCGCCGCAAATAAAAAGCAAGAAAGAGAAATCGAAAAAGAAGCTCGAAGGATCGAAGAAGAAGCCGCCAAAGCCTCCGTATGCCAAAAATGCGGGGCGGAATATGATATAGACGAAATCTACCACGGCGTTCCCCACACCTGCCATAAATAACCGGCAGTAAATTTTAAAAGGCCTATTTTCAAAATAGGCCTTTTTTATGTTTCCAATTAGGTCCAAAGACCCTTTTTTGGACCCTATTTTTTTATCATACTAAAGGTAAGCAGTAAACTTTTGTTTAATAGCCAATGGAGGAATCTATGAAAAAACTGTCTGTCCTTCTGTTGTTAGCAGTTGCCGTTTGTGTTGCACCGGCCGCATACGCCCAACGCCTTGCAGGGAGCGGCCCGAAACCGATTGAAAAATGGTCCGATCAGTTAAAGAAAAAAGATGATATGCAAAAATTTGGCAATAACATCATCCGCCAAATACAAAAAGCCAAAAAGGCCTATGAACAACAAGCCAAGGCCAAAGAGCAAAGCAAGGAATTCTTTAAAGAGGCGGTCGAGAAAATCCCTTTTCCCACGCTTGCAGATCACGAATCTCAACCCAGAGAACAAGATACCGACCGCAACCCTTATTTTAAAGGCGGCGATCCGCACAACGACGCCAATTACGAAAAATGCCGCCTCTGCGGGGAACCTATCACCGACGAAAACTTGCACCGCAAATGCCCGCAGGACCCGGATGTAATGTGCCTGCCCGCGCCGAAAGACGCTTCCAAGGATTACACCTGCTACCGCTGCGGTAAAAGTTTCCGCCCCGGCCAGCACTGCTCCGCGGCCGATTACAATGCTTTCTGCGCCAAAGACGCCGAACAGGAAAAAGCGTTAGAAAAAGCGGAACAAGAACGCCGGGAACAAGCCGCCAAAGCGTCTCGTTGCCCCAAATGCGGCGAAAAATACGATGTGGACGTTATTTATCACGGCGACCCGCACCACTGCCGCAAATAAATTTATCCACCCGGAAAAGGCCTATTTTTACAATAGGCCTTTTTCTTTTAAACAAATAGGGCCAAAGGCCCTTCCAAAAAATCTCAAATTTGGCTAAACTAAAAATAAGAAAAACTAGATTTACGGAGGATAAATGAAAATACTTGCCAAGACGTTAATTATTGTAACTGCTCTGAGCGCCACCGCACCTTTATTTGCCCAAATTTCCAAAGTCGATTCCAAATTGCCTTGGAGCTGGAGCTACGTCTCCGAAAAAAAAGCGGAGCGCACGATTTACCGTGCAGATAAAGCCGGGCGTACAAAACATAACGCCGAGCTGCTGCACCAGGCGGAAGCCCTGTTGCAGCGCGACAGAGATATGCACGACGGATACCCCAAACACGATTTGGAATACTATTATAACTCCTTAAAAGCGGGTCAACAGCCGGAAGTAACAGCCAGCGTCAGCGAAACCAAACAGTACGACCCGAGCCTGCTCCAGTTGGCCGAAGCAATGCTCCAGCACGATAAAGATATCCACGGCGGCTATGCCCAACACGATTTGGACTATTACTACAATCTGCTGTCTACGAAAATCTTTGTCCATGATGAAAATTCCGCCAATGCAAAAAAAGAAGCCGAATACTGCATTTACTGCGGGGAGCCTATTTTGCAAAACAATCAACAATGCGCCTCTCACGCCGTTTCGCAGTGCCGGACAACCTGCCCCGACTGCGGCCAAAACCTGCGCGATGAAAAGAACTTGGTAAACGGGGAACACCGCTGCCGCTTTAAAACACGCATCACCCCCGCCGCTCCCAAAGCAGAACAAGCCAAATAGTATTTTTATCCCGCCCTTAACCCGGCGGGGTTTTTTATGCCCTCCAAAAGTGCCAAATAAAATATCCCGCCTAATCTAAAAAAATGTAAAATAGAAGTTTGTTGGCCGCAATGTACCCGAATTTACGCGCCCCAACCAGAGGAAACTATGATTCAACGGAATGCTGAAGAAAAAGAAAAAATTAAAGAGATTTTGGCCTCGGCCGAACGCAATAACATTCAAATTATCAAACTGTGGTTTGTGGATATTTTAGGCAATTTGAAATCGCTTTCTCTGTCGTACCGGGAATTTGAATACGCAATGAACGAAGGAATGGGGTTTGACGGTTCCTCGGTGGAAGGTTTTGCGCGCCTGTACGAATCGGACCTGGTGGCCCTGCCGGATTTGGATACTTTCCAAATGTTCCCGCAGGAATTTACCGGCGCGCCGATTGCCCGGTTTTTCTGCGACATCAAAACCACCGACGGAAAACAATTTGAGGGCGACCCGCGCTATATCTTAAAAAAGAACCTGGCCGAAATGAAAAAAGCCGGGTTTGACCAATTTATGGTCGGCCCCGAATTGGAATACTTCTACTTCAAAGACAACAAACACCCCGAAACGCTGGACTGCGGCGGCTATTTTGACACGATTCCGCTCGATTCGTCCTACGCGGTACGCCGCCAAACCATGCAAATGCTGGAAAAATTGGGCATCCACGTGGAGTATTCCCACCACGAAGTGGCCCCCTCCCAGCACGAAATTGACCTGCGCTACGACGAAGCGATGAAAATGGCCGACCAGGTCATCACCTATCGCACCGTGGTCAAGCAGGTGGCCGCGGCCAACGGGATGTACGCCACCTTTATGCCTAAACCGATTGCGGGCATAAACGGCAGCGGAATGCACGTGCACCAATCGCTCTTTGCCAACGGATCTAACGCGTTTTTCGACGCAAAAGACCCGCTCTATCTCTCCCAAACGGCCCGCCACTATATTGCCGGCATTTTGGCCAATGTAAAAGAAATTTGTTCCGTCACCAACCAGTGGGTCAACTCGTATAAGCGGCTGGTCCCGGGGTACGAAGCCCCGGCCTATATCGCCTGGGGCCGCAAAAACCGCAGCACCTTGGTGCGCATTCCGCAAGCCAAACAGGGCAAACCCAACGCCACCCGCATCGAGTGCCGCTTCCCCGATCCGGCCTGCAACCCTTACTTGGCCTTTGCCATTATGCTGGGCGCCGGCTTGGACGGCATTAAACGCAAATTGCCGGTGCCGCCCATCACGGAAGAAAACATCTTCCATATGACCCCGGAAGAACGCCAAAAACGCGGCATAGACACCCTGCCCGCTTATTTGTATGAAGCCATCAACTACACGCGCCATTCCGAACTGGTGCGCAAAGTGCTGGGCAATCATACCTTCGAAAAGTTCATCGCCAACAAAGACATTGAATGGGATAACTACCGTACGCACGTTTCGAGCTATGAACTGGAAAAATATCTCTCCGTGCTGTAATGCAAATTAAAAATCTCGGCACAGCCATTGATTTTTAAACAACAAAATCCCTGCTTTAATAAACAGGGATTTTATATAGTGTCCTTATTCTATGGTTTAGTTACCGGATTTTGGGCTTCCGGTACACACGTAAGCATAACACCCTGTGTCGCGCGCATAAGGATTGCTAGCTCTCTGCTCACGAGCGATATAGCCGATATCTCCTTCTCTTGCAGCCGTACATTCTACGGTGTATTTATTTTTGGATATCTCACTTATTTCATAAACCGATATATTGCCATCACCATACAAGAAAGCCGCTGTACTTATAACTTTTTTACAATTAGAGTTAATGTTGTACGGAGGAAAATTAGGCTTGGAACAGTTATAATCTTCATAGAGTCCTTGATTCTTAAAGCAATAATTACAATCTACGGTGCTGGTTCCATCTCCAGAGCAATAACACGATTTATCCAGATCTGCTACCCATTTCCAGTCATAGCATCTCTCTTTAATTTGGGATTTAGACACCGAACACCCCGTATCTAACCATTCCCATTTCCCGGTAGATTCATTGCAATAATAACTGACCATTCTGTATCCGCATGTATTGCAAGGGGTTTCCCGCGCCGCCAATTCCTCATCGGTAGGCATTTCGTCCGGGTCACAGCAGTCATCCCCTATACAAGCAGTTACTACCTCCCCGCCTTTGCTTTTTAACAAATACGACGTATACGACCCGCCGGCTTCCTGGCATTTGCCTTTGTCGTTGCACGTATAGTCGGAAGTGTAGATATTACTCCATTCGAGCTCCTCGCCGCTGCCTTGGTTCGCCGTTTGTACTTTGCCCGGAATGGTTAAATTGGTCGCCTTCGCCCCGCGAAATGACGCACTGGGCACATACAATGTGTTTTCCACATTGCTCTTGGATTGACCCATCGTTGTAAAAGCCACTTTGTTCGCCATCAGCCGACCGCCTGTGATACGGCCCCCGCCATGCATCACTATCCCCGAGGAACCGGACACTCGGTATTCCGGCACATTTCCTCCCAGCGTTACGCCCGGCAAAAGCTTCAGCTGCCCTACATACGCATTGGCCCCGGCCAACGTCATCTTTCCCGAAGACACCCACGTGTTGCAATAGTTCACCACCGGCGCTTCGGTATAATACTGCGGGTCCGCCGTTTCCAATTGGGCAAACGTCCCCACCGGCGAAGATAAAGTGGTTATAAACCGCATTTCTTCCCCCCCGCACACACAGGCGCACAGGGGCAGCAGCATAAAAGCAAGAATTTTTTTCATAAAGGAACTCCCTCGTTTAAAAACATCACATTTATTTTAATATATTATACGCATTAAAACTTTATTTTTCCAGGGCTATTCTGTAATTATTTATCCGCCCAGCGCCAGAAATTATCTTCGAAATTGGCAATCGTATTGTAACGATAAGCCCGCCCTAACGCTTTTTCCACCGAGTAAGGCTGATACACCGTCTTGCCGCGGGAATCTTTCTGCAAGAACCCCGTCGTTGGATTGCGTACCGCTTCGCCTTGCGATAAAAGCCGCGTAAACTGTTCAAACTGCATTCGGTTAGAAGGCGACCCCCCGCCAGCCGGGTTAAGCAAAAAGCGCACCATTGCATAGGCCTGAAAATACCAATCCTGCGTCTTATTTTGGCCCTCAGCGGCCGGCAAGGAACCTTCCTGCATAAATTCGTCAAACGGCACCAGATAGACGGGTTTCCCAGACCGTTTGGACGTTAATTTCTTAGCGGAGCCAAACATAGAGGACGAACCAAAACTGGCTACTTCCGTAGAAGGATCCCGCTGGAAATTGAGTGTTTTAAAATCGTTGTTCCACGGGCCGCCTTTGGCGCCGTTATAGGCTTGGTCTTCCATCAGCACAGCCAGCCCTTCATCCAGCCAAGTCGGCGTCATAATGCGGCCGGTTTGGTGACTGTCGAAAAATTGCTGCGTAAAAATATGCGTCAGCTCGTGCGTAAACACTTCTTTCAGTTCTTGCGCTTTGCCGGGTTCATCGTACACGACAATTTCCCCCCGCGTCGGATACGCCAAAGCCCGCGTCCAGGCCTTGGCATTGGGCTCGTGGCGCAGGTAGGATTGATAATCCTGGTACACAAACACCCGCACCCGCCCAGACATCATCCACGGAATAAACCGGCGAAGCGTCTGGTAGGCCGATTCAAACGTCATCTGCATATTGGACGAGCTAATCCCCGAAGAGCGCTTTTGGGTATAGATATCAAAATGCGTACTTTTAGAAGGTACCCACGTAACACCGGGACGGTACGCGCTGGGATTAAATTTTTTATGGGGAGACGGAACCGTCGCCGGGCGGTTTTGGGCGGCAGGCGGAGGAATTTTGCGCCCAGCGGCTTGAATGGCTTCTTTAGATTTTTTCAGCATTTTTACCGCATATTCCAATTCCGCATCGGCAGATGCATCTTCGGCGGCATCCGCGGAGGGTTCTTCTTTGTTCTGTTGGGACGAAGCGGGCAAAAGCGCGTTGGAATTTTCAATATCCTTTTCCAACGCCGTCGGTTTAACTTGCTGCTTGGCGGCAGAAGCCGTTTTGGAAGCCGGCGCCACCGTCGTTTGGACGCTTTTTACCGTGCCGTCCATTTCCAGCGGCATATCCAACGTATTGCTGGCGGAGGTTGTTTTCGCTGGCGATTTATCCGCTCCCGCCGCCGGTTTGGATGGCGCAGCAGCCGTCGATACGCCGGTGACTGTTGAGGAAGATTGTTGTAAGGATTTTTTTAATAAATCGATATTAGACTGCGGCGCCGCTACAGCCGAGGAAACATTCAGCGTAGGCGACAGACCGGCCATAGCGGAAGACTGCTGGGCCCAACCCGTCCCGCTCAGTAGCCCTGCTATCAGAACAGCCGCCCATTGCTTCATATGCCCGCCGTCCTACAAGGTATCCCCGTCCGACTCAATGGTATACACCAACTCGCATTTTGTATTACCATCTGCCGACGGAGCGTTGTCGGAGAATTCGGCCGTTACGCGATACTCATACCCATCAATCGTTATTTTGCACTGATGGCTTTTAACCGAATTGCCTGAGGAGCAAGCGCCTGTCAGGTTTGTAGAATTGCAATACATAATACACTGGTTCAAATCCCGTGCAAAAACATCCGGGCTTTTAATGGACCAAATAGTATTCACTTCCGCCATACACGAATTCACCAACATCTGGGCCGATACCGTCCGGCGCGTTTTACGGGCAGCCGTCGTGCGGGACAAACTCGCCCGCAGCAACATCGTCGCTATCCCCGCCAACACAGCAGTAATCAGCAACACTTGCAGCAATGCAGCACCTTTTTTGTTTTTCCACATACAGCTGCCCCCTAATCCATTCTAAACCCGTTTGGCAGAACAAAGGTTTCTTCTACCACGTCATTCACAACCGGCTTACTCGGCCGTTCCGTGATGAGTTTTACCACCAGCACACTGCCCAAATCCTTCCAAGCGGAAGAAGTATCTTTGTAGTTATAGGCATTTTCCGTGCCGGATATTCTAAACAGCGGCACCGGATAGTACTTGGCATCCGACGAAGAACTCGTAGGTTTAATATATTTTACGTTATACAAAAACACATCCCCGCTCGCCGAGCAAGACGGAGTGGAACCACTCGAAATAGAAGGCGCACTGGTCGACACATAACGGTAAATCGTCCCTTCCGATAACGCCCCCGACGGCAACGCCGTGCTATTAGTGCCCGTTCTAAAACAATACGTAATGTAAACCGGCGTACCGCTGCCAATGGCCTGATCGTTGCTGTCCACATTCTGGGCCAACATCAGCAAAGGAATATTCTGCCCGCCGCTGGCCGAATCGATACGGCCCCGCACATACAAAACGCGGCTGGAATTATGGATGTCTTCCCGCAGCTGGCGCATCGCAATAGACAAATTGTTGCGCAACAAAATTTTGCTGCGCCCGACCCCGCCTTCACGCGAGGCGGCCGTCGTCAAAGCGGCAAGCGCTACCCCGATGATGCCTACAATCATCACCGCCAGTAAAATTTCCGTTAACGTAAAACCTTTGTTGTTTTTCATAACGTAAACCCATTACACTGAATTGTAAATTCCACACTGAGCACCTGGGCCGAGGCTGCACCGCCCCACCCCGACACCGTTCCGTTGGAACCATACTTCGCCACAAACGGCAAAGACATACTCGTCTTGGTATTTCCCGTCGTATAATAAAAAGAGGAATTTGTTTTATCGCAAATCGGCGGCAGCAAACAATCGATATAATGCGTCCCTCCGCCTAACGGATCACTGTCCCCGCCGCATAACCCATACGCAAACGAAGAAGTCACATTCGGGTTGTTTCCATCAATCTTATACATCTGCAGCTGGTCGTGGGCGCGTTCTACCGCCAAAATCATCGATTCCCGTATATCCGGGCTGCCCGCCTTGCGCGAAACGGACAATAACACCCCAAACGTCCCCGCCGCTACCAGAGCCAATAACCCCAGCGCAATCAAGCCTTCCAAAATAGTGACACCCGTCTTTTTGCTTAAAATACGTTTCATATTATATCCTATTCATCATCTTCCGTATCTTTTACCCGCATCGAACGATCCACATAAATGTAGTAGTTCTTCGAGTATTTATTGCCAGCACCCGTCGAAGCATCCCCCGACGCCCGCACCAACACCGGACCATCGGTTGAGGTCGCCCCCGGAACGGTGCAGCCCGACACCGTAGAACACGCGCAAAACTGATACGGTACATTGACAAAATCTTTATAAGATAAATAACCGCAAGCAAACAGCTGGCTAATCGGCGCGCGGGACGAATTGGTAACCGTCGTATTTTGCTGATAGGGTATCCCCTCCGCCGAAGGTGATACACACGAAGACGCCATAATTGTGCTGGTGTCCTTCGTCGGTGTAAAACAGCTCGTTTGAATACCCAGCCCGCGGCTGACCTGGTAATACGTGCGCATAGCTTCCGCCATTGCTTTGGCCGCTTTCTTAGCTTGGCTGTTTTTGATTTCGTACCGAACCGAACGAAACACCGGCACCGCCATGGAAACCACCACCGCGATCACCAATAATACAGCCAAAATCTCCATTAACGTAAAACCTTTTTTCATAAATTAATTTGTCCCCTCTACCGGCGCACCATATTCATCCAAACAATAATAATAACCCGTCCGATACTGCTTGGGCAGCTTGGTGCTTTTGCCCCTCATACAAGCCAAATACGAAGATCTGGGGCATCCGGACTCTTTTGCGCAAATATAAAAAGAAAAATATGTATCGTTAAAATTATTTTCCTCTAAATACCCGCAGGAAACCAACGAATTTATCGACAAATACCCGTCCGGGCAAGCCCGCGGATCCAACTGAAAACGCTGCACGGCTATCCCCAAGGCATTGAGCTTAGCCTTGGCGCCCTGCACCCGCGTTTCCCCCGCACTGTTGCGGAAAGCCACCGTTGCAAACACCGCCAAGATGCCAATAATCGTAGCCGCAATTAATAATTCCAATAACGTAAAGCCTTTACTATTTTTTTTCATAAAATACCCTTTCTAAAGTATTGCGCCATTTTAGGACGTTGTCAAGGATAAATTTAAGAACGCTTGGCTACGCGCTCCACCGATCCATCTTGGTAATAAACAGCGCCGTAGTATTCCCCTCTCGTAGGACGGGAGGAATAATAAGGGTCGTACATACACGCCGCAACGTTCGATTTGCCCTGACAGCAGTACGTACTAGAAGGTTTGTTTTCCGGGCACAAAACGAACATATAATTTTTGTAATAATTGGAAGTGGTCAGCGGCAAAGCCCCCACATAACGCCGCTTAAACAGCAGCAAATGCGCGTTATGAGAGGAAACCGTGTTTTTGTCCTCATTCCACGATTCTGCAGAATTCTGCCAGGAATAATTGACTACCGTTGCTCCGCTGGGATAATTAAAGCTCAATTCCTCTTGCAGCATTTTCAGGCCGTTTCCGATCTCAACCAGCAAGCCCTGGGCGGCCATAAAGTTCGTCCGGTCCTGCATTTTTTTGTAGGCCGGCAACGCAAACGCCGCCACCGATACGGCTATCACCACAACAATTAAAATTTCAAGCAGCGTAAAGCCCTTTTGCCTTTTCATATGCAGTTCCTCCGTATCAGTTGCCGCCAATCTGGGACAATTTGAAAATCGGCAAGAAAATAGACGCCACAATGATACCAATCAGCGCACCCACGCCGCAGATTAAGATCGGGTCAATTACGGCGGAGAAACGCGCGATAAATTGGTCCACGTTGTCGGCATAGAATTTGGAAAGCGTGCCGATAATGCTGGGCAGCTTACCCGATTCTTCCCCCATCAGCATCATTTCCGTCATCAGCCCGGGGAATACCCCCGTCGAACGGAACGAATCCGAAATGGATTTCCCCGCCGCCACTTCCGCACGGACGTGTTTGAGCGCATTTTGGATAATGACGTTTCCGTCGAACGATTCTTCCAACACCAAAATCGCGTTCAAAATAGTCACGCCGCTTCTAAGCAAAGTGGACAACGTGGAAAGCATCCGATCGTAATAAATGTTTTTAAGGAAATTCCCAAAAATCGGCATCGCCAGCAAGAACGAGTGCCACCGCTTTTTGCCGTCTTCCGTTTTGATGTAAAACCGGAATCCCACAAACAAAAAGATGGCTGTTACAATCAGCAATACGCCATTGTTAATGAGCAAGCTGGAAATGTTTAACACCACCACGGTAATCATCGGCAAATCGATGTTAAAATCCTTAAAGATCTGCGCAAACGTCGGCACGATGCCCAAAATAAAATAAATCAACACACCCACCGAGGCCACCGTCAAAATAGCCGGGTAAGTGATAGCCGTAACGATTTTGCTCTTCATCGCTTCCTGCGTTTTGGTGTAGATGGCCACCTGCATCAGCGTATCGGCCAGCTGGCCGCCGACTTCGCCCGCCTGCACCAACGAAAGCCAGATGTGGCTGAACGTCTTCGGATGGTGCGACAGCGCCGTATGCAGCGACTGACCTCCCGCAATATCTTTGGCCACCTGCGTCAGCACGACGCCCAGCGTCGGGTTGGAAGCATATTCCCCCAACAGCGACACCGCGCGCACCAGCGGCACGCCGCCGGCAATCAAGGTAGAAAGCTGTTCCGCAAAGAACGCCAACACGTGCCCGGGGACTTTGCCCCCTTTCTTTTGGGAAGATTTCCCGCCGAACAAACCGCCCGTGCCTTCTTTTACATCCAACACCAGGTAGCCTTTGTTCTGTAAAGCCAAAATGACTTTTTCTCTGTTATCAGCCGAAACGGAGCCTTTGACCGTTTTTCCGTTTGCATCTTTTACCGTATATGTATATTTTTGCATAAACCCTCTTTTCAGCGTTTATTCGTCTGCCGTTGTAATATTTAAAATTTCATCTACCGTCGTTAACCCGCGGATTACTTTGTGCCAGCCGTTGGCGCGCAAGTTAAGCGCCCCCGACCGAACAGCCGATTGACGAAGCTCCACCAAATCCTGGGTCTTGTAAATGATATTGCGCATTTCTTCCGTCATGCGGTATACTTCATAAATAGCACGCCGGCCCATAAACCCAGTGCCAAAGCACTTCGGGCAGCCAACGGCTTTAAAAAACGTCCACGAATTTTGGTCGCGCGGATTTAAATGGCCTTCCTGGATAATCTGCGCCAGCATAGCCGGATCCGGAATGTGCGGCACTTTGCAGTACGGGCACAAAATACGCACCAAGCGCTGGGCCGCCACCAACGCCAGCGAACTGGCCAGCAGGAACGGCTCCATCCCCATATCAATCAAGCGGGGCACCGCGCCCAACGCATCGTTGGTGTGCAAGGTGGAAAGCACTAAGTGGCCGGTTAAGGCCGCTTTCAGGCAGGCTTCGGCGGTTTCGTTATCGCGCACCTCCCCCACCAGAATGACGTCCGGGTCCTGACGCAAGAAAGAACGCAGCCCCGCGGCAAACGTCAGCCCGATGGCCGGCTTTACCTGCACCTGGCTGATACCAGCCAATTTGTATTCTACCGGGTCTTCCAACGTCATAAAGTTTAGCTCCGGCGTGCGGATAGTGGTCAGCACGGCGTTAAGCGTGGTAGATTTACCCGAACCGGTAGGGCCCGTCAAGAAAATCAATCCGTGCGGCAAATTGGCCGCTTCCAAGAAGGCTTTTTTCTGGTCCGGTTCGAAACCCAGTTTGTCAATGTTCATTTCGCTCGTGCCTTTATCCAAGATACGAAGCACCAGCTTTTCACCGTATACTGCCGGGCAGACAGACACACGGACTTCAATGGAACGGTTCTGATAGCGGATGGTAAAGCTGCCGTCCTGCGGCAAGCGTTTTTCCGCAATGTCCAATTTAGACAAAATTTTAATACGGGAAATAATCGCGTTTACGGATTCTTTGGCCGGAGGCGTACGTTCATAGAGCGAACCGTCGATGCGGAAACGCAAACTGACGCGTTCGTCAAACATTTCCAAGTGAATATCAGATGTGCGTTCCGAAATAGCCTGGCGCAAAATCGCGTTTACCTGTTTTACATACTGCGAAGAATTGGGCGAAATTTTATCCAAATCCAAAAAACCCGAAACGTCCACATCTTCGTCACTTTCCGCGGCGGCAGCCTCCGGGCTGACTTTAGCCGCTTCGTTCATTACTTCTTCCAGTAAGTTTTTGTTGGAATAAAAAGCATCAATAACGCTTAAAAGTTCGCTTTTGCTGGCCAAAAACGGCTGAACCTGCTTGCCGGACATCATTTTGATGTTTTCCAACAGAAATACGTTCGTCGGGTCCAGTACGGCCACCGCCAACTCGTCTTCTTCGATAAACAGCGGAACAACCATATTTTCGCGAGCGAACTTTTCCGGAATAATATCCTGCAAGTTTTGCTCCCGTTCCGGCACCAAAATGCCGTTTTCTTTCGAAGCGTAGGGAACGGAAAAATGTTTGGATAAGGCAGCCGTTACTTTTTCTTCGCTAGCAAAACCGAATTTAATAATCGCTTCCGCCACGGAAACATTGTTCTGTTTGGCATAGAGCTGGGCGCGCTTCACCTGGGTAGCGTCCAAAGTGCCCTGCTCCAACAAAATTTCACTTAACTGTTTTGCCATTTCCTACTCCTCTTTTTAAACCCTGTATCTGCTTTATACACCTGCCCCCGTATGACGGGGGCAGGCTTTCCATAAAAGAACTGCTTGTGTTTATTCCGCCAAGATGGTCGGGGTAATGAAGATGACCAAGTCGGTGGTGTTTTTGGATTTGGTTTTGCTCGTAAACAGCCAGCCCAATATCGGAATGTCACCCAAGAGCGGCACTTTGCGGGTCTGGTCCGTTTCGCGGGAAGTCAACAACCCGCCGATAACCACCGTCTGCCCGTTTTTCACACGCACCAGCGTGGAAGCGGCGCGGGTCGTGGTATCTTTGGAAAAGTCGAACCCGGAGCTGACAACGTCCGAATAAGAAGGCTGCACGTACAGCGTTACATAGCCTTCGCGGTTCACCTGCGGGGTGACCTGCAGCGTCAAACCGACTCTCTTTCTTTCGGCAGAGGTCGTGGTCATTCCTTCGCCGGAGCCGCTGCCGGACTGGCTCATCGTTTGACCGACGGTCGCATCCGTAGAGGTAGTAATCGTAGCCGTTTTGTTGTTCAAGGTCACCACTTTCGGTTTACCTAAGTATTTGGCTTCCCCGCGGGTCAGCAAGCTCTTAAGCACAATGTTAAAAGCGCCAAAGTCTAACAGACCGCCTTCGTCGCTCGCTTCCGAATCCGAGGAGCTGCTGGAACTGTCCGAGCCACCTTCTCCAGAACCGGAATCACTGCTAATTTGATCCTTCGTCGGGAAGATAAAGTTCCAGCCTTTTACGCCGTTGCCTTTGATGTAGTCAAAATCTACCACACGGCTCGGGCCGGTCATCGTTACCAACGTACCGCCGTCGCCGCCGTATTCAAAGCCCAGGCTCAAGCCGCTGGTCTTGCTGACTTCCACAATCTGCGCTTCAATCAAAATCTGCGGAGGTTTGATATCCAATTCCGCCAAAATGTTTTCCACTTGCGGGAACACTTCGGCCACATCCGTGATGATTAATTTGTTCGTGCGGGGATCTACCGCAATTTTACCCACCGGCGAAAGCATACTCTTTACGATAGCCGTAATTTCCGCACCGCCGCTGTACGAATCCGTGCCGGAAGTGCCAGCCATACCGCCCGTGCTAAGCCCGGTATCCATACTGGAACTGGAAGATCCACCCGAAGAAACATCCTGCGGCATAATGCTGTTAAGCTCGCTCTGGGCCGAACCAATGCCTTGCAGCGAGATATAGCTTAACGTATAGATTTTGGTAATCGTATCCGGAGCGTCGCTGGAGCGTTTGGTGACGACATAGCTGTCGCTTTTGCCGATGCGCTGGTAAGCCAAGCCGTGTACGCGAAGCAGCGTATCCAGTGCCTCCCTCACCGTAACACGGGTAAGCGAAGCCGTAACTTTTTTATTCGCGAATTCTTCGCTCATAATAAAGTTAATCTTCGCCTGCGTGGTAATGCTGTTTAAAAACGCCGATATCGGTACGTTCGAAACGCGTATTGATACCTTGCGATCTAACGGCGAAAACTGTTCCGTTTCTTTATACAGATCGGATTCGCCCGTCAGCTTTACCGTTGTGTTCTCCGTCAAGGCGATAGTACCCTCGCTGGGAATAGCTTGAGCGGCTTGTTGGGCAACAGCCGTCCCCCCCAGTCCCAAGGAAGCAACACACGCCAGCACAACTGCTAAACGATTTTTCATCTGTCCTCCTGTGATTTATCCTAAATGATGTTTAATTTAACTGAACTTTCCGTACAAATTTATGTCCCTTATAAGAAAATACTACTTCATCCGGGTGCACTTCCACAATGCGGGCGCCATAAATGCTTTTGCCCACCGTGTAAATGCGGCTGCCAATGAACACTTCCTGCCCAATAATACCCGTCACCCGGATTTTATTGCGCACTTCACGCGTCGGGTCCTTGATGCGGGCCAATTCCAACTGGCGCAACCGCTCCGCTTCTTCCCGGCGGCGTCTTTCTTCGGCCAACTTGCGCTGCCGTTCTGCTTCTAACGCGGCCAAGCGCTGTTGTTCCCGGTACTGCAACAACAAAAAATCATCCGGCGACAAGGTGGGATCGCGGCGGTTTTTCGGGTTATACACCACCCGCGGCTCGCGGGCTGCTTTCGCATTTTCCGCTACTTCTTCCCGCGGGGTTACAAACCCTTCCGCAGCCGGTTCAGCCGCGGCCGGCACCGCAGCCGGTGCTTCTACCGCTTCCACCGATACGTCCGCCTGCGCCGCCAACGTTTCCTGCACGCCAGGGGCGGTTTGCCCTACTAAAGATTCATCCGCCTGCGCCTGTACGGCAGGGGCGGTTTGCCCGACTAAAGATTCATCCGCCTGCGCCTGTACGGCAGGCGCCGCCAATAATCCGGCCAGGGTA
>CALUQD010000030.1 GCA_944322825.1 Candidatus Avelusimicrobium pullicaecorum | reverse complement strand
GCAACCCCCTTGGCCGGGGCCAAAAAGCCTGCCCCCGGCAAGGGGGTTGATTTGTTTTTTTTTTTTGATAAATTTTGACTATGAACAAAATTTATCAAAAAAGTATACTAGGCGGGAAACTCCGCGCAAAACGCCTTTTAGGCGGGTTTACGCTCATTGAATTATTGGTGGTGGTGCTGATTATCGGCATTTTGGCGGCGGTGGCGTTGCCGCAATACGAAATGGCGGTACTTAAATCCCGCTTTGCTACGATGCTTACCGTAGCCGAAAATATGAAAAAAGCGGAAGAAGTTTATTATATGGCCAATGGCTATTACGAGGCTAGCACCGACAGCCTGGATTTTGATTATAAAGGCGTCTGCACGGGAAGAGATACGTTGAAATGTAACGATTTCTTTTATGTCGATATTTTACAAGGATCCGGCGTTGTGACGGATGCAGATAAATTGTATATTGTTACTTTTTATTGCCCGGGCGCAAGCAGTTATACGAATTGTTTACAAAATAATGATTTTTATTACCGTATTTGGCTGGATAATTCGGCCAAGCCCGGCGTGCGGACTTGCACGGGCAACAGCGAGCTTGGCCAAAAATTCTGCAAAATAGTCAATGCGCAGAAATAGATAAAAAGTTTTGGGTGGTGCCTAGGTTTTAAAAGCTCCCTAAGTGGGGAGCTTTTTTGCGTATAGAAAACCCGATTAGGCTTGAAGACTGGAAGATGCGTTTATAAAAACCCGGGGCCGCGTAACAGCGGCCCCGGTGAGGTTACGACTAATCGCCCCAGGTTTCGGCGCCCGAGGCGGCAGGAAATCAGCAGCTGAGGCTGCGCTTGATGATACTGCGCACAATGCCTTCCACGCGGAAAGAGTCTTTATCGGCAATAATGGGATTGTATTGCGGATTTTCGGACTGCAAAATGACGTTTGCGCCGTCCTGCGTAAACCGCTTGACCATCACTTCGCCATTGTTCACGCACACGACGACGTCCTTATTTTTAGGATGGTTGTTTTGTTCCACAATCAGCCAATCGTGCGGCGCGATGAGGTTTTGCATAGAGTCGCCTTTGGCTTCCACCATAAAGCCTTTACACGCGGGGAAATAAATCATACTCGGGTCCACCGGCACAATGCGCGTGGGCGTGCCGTCCAACAGGGTTCCTTCCGGGCCGCATTTGGCCATCCCGTACATTTTTAGGTAAATCACATTGCGCTCCGGGTCTTTTAAAATAATATAGTCGCGCGGGTTAGCCGGGTTGCGCTTTAAAAAACCTTTCTTTTCCAGCTGTTTGATGTGGTGGAACACGACGCTCTTGCCGCTTACGTTTAAGCGGTCGGCCAGTTCTTCCATCGTCAGCGGGTCGGAGATATTGGCTTTTAAAATGTCCAGCAATTCGGCTTGTTTGGGATGAAGGGCTTTCATAGGCACCTCCTGTAACTTTTTATTTCGTTCTATATTTTGTTCTATAAATTTTAGGGTAAAGTGTCAAGCCGAATTTGTAAATTTTGGGAAACAGCCGCCTAGCTAGGGGGTTGATTTGTTTTTTTTTTTTGATACACTCCTTTTAGTAATGATTTTTAGGCTGCGTCTTATTAAGCAGTAAATAAGCCTTTAAATCGATTGAAGAGGAGTTTTTAATGAAAAAAGGTTTTACACTTATAGAGCTGCTTGTTGTCGTCCTAATTATTGGTATCCTGGCGGCGGTGGCGCTGCCGCAATATCAAATGGCGGTACTCAAATCCCGCTTTGCGGCCATTCGCACGGTAGGAGAAAGCCTAAAGAGAGCGGAAGAAGCCTATTATATGGCAAACGGATATTACTACGGCAATACAGATTCGTTGGATATTGATTTTGAAGGCAGTTGTACGGGCACTGGGGTTATGCGGTGCAACAAATTTTTCCGAATAGATCTTTTGGGCGGGGAGGGAGCTGTTACGGATCCCGAACAGCTTTGGATTTCTATTTCCTATTACCCGGAAGGATATGTGAGTGATGCCGCCAGCGGTTTGGGAAAAGATATGTACACGTATATGATATGGTTGGATTATTCCTCCAAACCCGGCCAGCGGGAGTGCGTAGGAAAGAATGCCGACGGGCAAAAATTCTGCAAAATTATTAACGCCCAAAACTAATTTGGTTGTATGTGCAACTAAAAACCCCGCCTGGAAACAGGCGGGGTTTTATTCGTTTTCCAAAAGCGTTACAGCTTTTTAATGAACCGGTCAAACGCGGCCTGCCCGTCGGGCGTGCGTTTATAAACGCCGGCGTATTCCAATACGCGCGCAAACACTTTGCCCACTTCCGCGCGCAGGATTTCCGCCGCATTTTTAGCGGTAAACGTATGCTTTTTAAGCAGTTCTTCCGCCCACGGCGCGTGTTTGGCAAGCGCTTCGTTCTTTTTAATGGCGGACAGGTCCTTTTTAATAAGCGGCGCTTCCAGGTCCTTTAATTCTTTGGCCAGCCGCGCCGGCAGTACCGCGAGCCCCATTACTTCAATGAGGCCGATGTTTTCCTTTTTGATGTGGTGCACTTCTTCGTGCGGGTGGAAAATCCCCATTGGGAATTCATCCGTCGTGCGGTTGTTGCGAAGCACAAGGTCCAGTTCAAACGCTTTGCCGCGGCGGCGGGCAATGGGCGTGACGGTGTTGTGCATCGTGTCGCCGGTTTTGGCTAAAATATCGGCCTTGGGGTCGCTGTAAGCGCGCCATTTTTTAAGGATGTAATCGGCCGCTTCGATGAGGTCCTTTTTGGAACCGTTTAAGCGGATTACGCTCATCGGCCATTTGACTACCCCCGCTTTTACGCGCGGGAACTTGGCCATTTTAAACGTTCTTTCCACGGGGGCTTTTTCCATCGCAAAGGTGTAGCGCCCGCCCTGGAAATGGTCGTGCGTTAAAATGGAACCGCCGACGATGGGCAAATCCGCATTGGAGCCGATGAAATAGTGCGGCAGAAAGTCCACAAAGTTTAACAGCCGCGCAAAGCTCTTTTTGGTCAGCTTCATCGGTTCGTGCTTGTCGGAAAGGAAGATACAGTGCTCGTTGTAATATACGTAGGGTGAGTACTGCAGGTACCACGGTTCGCCGTCTTTTAAAATATCCAGCGGCACCAAGCGCAGGTTTTGGCGGGCCGGGTGGTTGACGCGCCCGGCGTAGCCTTCGTTTTCCTTGCACAAAAGGCAGGGGGGATAAGACGAGGCTTTCGCTTTCAGCGCGGCGGCGATGTCCTTGGGGTCCTTTTCCGGTTTGGACATATTAATCGTAACGTCCAAATTGCCGTAGGGCGTGCGGGCCTTCCAGGCTAGATTCTTGGCTACGCGTTCGGTGCGGATATAGTCCAGGGCGCGGGCGTCGTGGTAGAACTTATCCGTGGCGGCCTTGGGGCTTTTTTTGTGCAGGGCGAAAAATTCGTCCGTCACGGCCGAGGGCTGGCGGGCAAATACGCCCATCAGCTTGGTGTCAAACAAGTCGCGCATCGTTACGGTATCGGGCGAGATGAGCCCCTGCTTGGCGGCCCAGTTGCAGATATTTCGTAAAATTTCGCACGGATACGCGGGCGTTTTACCTTTAAAACCGCTGGGAGCATAGTCGGACAGGTGCAACAGATCCAGCAGTTGGTTCACCGCCCAGGCGCGGTCGCGCGCGGGCAGGAGTTTTTCGTTAATGGCGAAGGCGACCAGTTGGTCAATCAGCAAATTGATGTCCATAGTTTCTCCTAAAATTTGCGGTGCTGTTCCCAGTTCCACGCGGTTTCAATAATGCGCGTGAGGTTGTATTCGGGCTTCCAGCCCAGCACGCGTTGGGCTTTGGCGCTGTCGGCCACCAGAACGGCCGGGTCGCCCGCGCGGCGGGGGGCCACTTCCACCTTAAAATCAATCCCGGTAATGCGCTTGGCTTCTTTGACGAGTTCCGCCACCGAGAAACCGTTGCCGCTGCCCAGGTTGAAGCGTTCGCTGACGTTGTCCTTAAACATTTTTTCCAACGCTAAAATGTGCGCGCGGGCCAGGTCGTTGACGTGCACGTAATCGCGCACGCAGGTACCGTCCGGGGTGGGGTAATCGTTGCCGAACATTTTGATGGACGGGCGTTTGCCCGCGGCCGCTTGCAGCACGATGGGAATTAAATGCGTTTCCGGGTCGTGCGATTCGCCGATTTCGCCCGAGTCGTCGGCGCCGCTGGCGTTAAAATAGCGCAGGGCCGTGGCTTTCAGGCCGTAGGCGGTGTCAAAATCCGCGAGCATTTTTTCTACCATCAGCTTGGTGTTGCCATAGGGGTTAATCGGATTTTGGGGGTGGGTTTCGTCGATTTTTTCTTTGACGGGCTCGCCAAACGTGGCGGCGGTGGAAGAAAACACAAAGTATTTGATGTTATGTTCCACCATTGCGTCCAACAAGTTGAGCACTTTGGCTACGTTGTTGTGGTAGTATTTGGACGGCTCTTTGACGCTTTCGCCCACTTCAATAAAGGCGGCAAAGTGCATTACGGCGTCTATCTGGTGTTTTGTGAATACTTCGGCCAGGCGGGTTTTGTCGCCCAAGTCGCCCAGTTCAAAGGGGTATTTGGCAACGGCCTCGCGGTGGCCTTTGGATAAATTGTCAAACACGACGGGATTGTACCCTTTTTCCGCCAGCATTTTGACGGTATGCGAGCCGATATACCCGGCCCCGCCGATGACTAGAATGTTTTTCATAAAATTCTCCCTTGCAAAAATAAACCCGCCGCGCGTCTGTGCGGCGGGGAAAAATTAATACATCTTGGGTTCCGGCCGCGCCGGACCGCCGACGGAAGCAATGTAAAAATCCGCCTTCAGGCCGGTTTTTTCGCGGTAGATTTTGCCCACATTGTCTATGAAGTTTTTGACGTCTTCGTCCTTTACCAAAGCAATCGCGCATCCGCCGAAGCCGGCCCCCGTCATACGCGCGCCCAATACGCCTTTTTGCTGCCAGGCGGCTTCGGCCAACGTGTCGAGCTCCTTGCCGGTTACTTCGTAATCGTCGCGCAGGGAAACGTGCGAGGCGTTCATCAGTTTGCCGAAGGTTTCCAAATCGCCTTCTTTCAATTTTTTGACGGCTTCCAGCGTGCGCTGGTTTTCGTACACGGCGTGTTTGGCGCGTTTGCGTTCCACCGGGTTGACGATTAAATCTTTGTTGCGTTCAAAGTCTTCGATGCTCAGTTCCCCCAAGGATTTAATCGGCAGGCGCGTTTGCAATGCTTTTAGCGCGCGTTCGCATTCGCCGCGGCGCTCGTTGTATTTGGAGTCGGCCAGTTCGCGGCGTTTGTTGGTGTTCATAATCACAATGGAAATGCCTTTTAAATCCAGCGGGGCGTATTCGTAATCCAGCGTGTTGCAGTCCAGCAGCACGGCGCAGCCTTCCTTGCCCATACCAATGGCAAATTGGTCCATAATACCGCAGTTCATCCCCACGAATTTATTTTCGGCTTCCTGGCAGATTTTTACCAGTTCCACCGGCGGAATGTAGAGCTTGAAAACGTTGTTCATCGCTACCGCGGTGGCCAACTCAATGGACGCGGAGGAAGAAAGCCCCGCCCCGTTGGGGATATCGCCCCAGAACATCAGTTCAAACCCCTGGTCCATTTTGTAGCCGCGGTTTTGGAGCGTTTTGATAACGCCCAGCGGATAGTTGGCCCAGTCCTGCTTTTTGTCGTAGGAGAGGTTGTCCAAGTCGGCGTCTATAATGCCTTGCTGCGGGAAATTAAGCGAATAGAGCCGTATTTTGCGGTCGTCGCGCTTGCAGAACACACAATGCGTGCCAAAGGATAACGCACACGGAAATACGTGGCCGCCGTTGTAGTCGGTATGTTCGCCGATTAGGTTCACGCGGCCGGGCGCAAAAAAGTATAGTTTTTCTTTTTTGAACACTTCATTGAATTTGCTTCTTAATGCCAGTTGATTCATAGAATTATCCCCTTGGGAGCAGCCGCTCCCTACAAATTATTGCAGTGTCATTTTAAAGGTCCAGTCATAACGGCCTTTTGGGCCGATGACGGCCGCGCGGCGGATTTTGTTCGCCACGTACAAATCGTCGTATACGCCGGTGCAGGGTTCCAGGGCGATGTTGTAATCACCGCGGTAGCCGCCTTGGGTTTTCCAAACGCCCAAGTAGGGCACTTTTTCCGGGTCGTAGGAATAGATGAGTTTTTCGCCCGTGTCGGTATGTTCGATGCCGCACCAGCCGGCGATGTTTTTTTCGGTAAAGTAGAATTTTTCACAATTGGCGGCGGTGGCGGGTTCCGTGGCGGCCAGGTCCATTTCCTGCCCGTTTACGTCTTTTGTCAGCGGGTAGCTGTGCACGGTGCCCCAGGGGCCCAGGTGTTTGGTGCCGTGTTCCACGGTCATTACTTGGGTTAAATTTTGCGGAATGAGCAGGCGGGTAGCCGGGGAGCAGGCCAGCAGGCAGTGGGGCGTCCAAATAAATTTAAAATCTTCGGCGGCGGTGTTTTCCACGCTGTATTCCAATAAAATTTCGTTGTCTTTTAGCGAAACGCTCTTGGAAAAAATATACGGCAGCGTTTGGCTTTTTACAAAGGCTTTGGCGGCTTTTCCGTCCGGCGCGCAAACGCTTTCCCATGGCATCGCCCATACTTCGCCGTGGTCGGGGATGGGCATCCCGGCCCAGGAGCCGTCCGGGTAGGGGCAGGCATCAATGGAGGGGAAAACCTCGTCAAAGCCGCTGGAGTCGTAATCCGAAAAAGCGGCGCCGTATTCGGGCACGCGCAGCGTTTCGGCGGAAGATTGAAACAAAAATTCCCGCCCGGTTTTTTTGCTGAGAAGGCTGGCCATTTTGCAGGCGTAGCCCGGCAGAAAAGTTAGGTGCAGTACATCGTTTTCCAGCGTCCAGGCCGGCAGGCCTTTATAGGTGGTTTGTGCCATACATCCCCCAAAAAAACGCGGCAAAAGCCGCGTGTTATTTTTCCGAAAATTTATCAAACGGAAACGGCATTAAATCGCGCAGGGTTTTGCGGTAGACAATGCGTTTTTGTTTGTCCAGCACGGCAATTAAAACAGGCGTATCGGGTGCCATAAACTCGCTCATCACCTGGCGGCAGGCGCCGCAGGGAGAGTTAAACGCCATCCCCGGCAGTTTTTGCGTGACAAGCGCCAACGCCCGCAGGCGGCGTTCGCCGGCCCCTACGGCCGCAAAAATGGCGTTGCGCTCGGCACAGACGGTCAGCCCATAGGAAGCGTTTTCGATATTGGTTCCCTGGAAAATCCGTCCGTCCTGGGCCAGCACGGCGGCGCCTACTTTAAATTTGGAGTAGGGCGAATAGGAATTTTCGCGCGCTTGCTGCGCCGCGTCCAATAAAGATTTTTCTTCGTCTTTGGTTAAAGGGTTCTTCATACCCTTATTTTTATAATAAAGGAGCGAAAAGTCAACCCTCTTTTCGCACGCGCGTACGGATGGACGAAAAAGCCGTTTTTGTTATAATAAAAATATGAAAAAATGGATTTTGTTATTGCTGGCGGCGGTGGCTGCCTATTATTGGATGAAAGACACGCCGGAGATAAAAAACTTGAACAATTCCGGGGTGTCTATCGTTGCGTTTGGGGATAGCTTAACCGCCGGGAAAGGGGCGCCGAAGGGGTCTTCCTACCCGGATGTTTTAGCCCAAAAGCTGGGGCGGGAAGTTATTAATATGGGCGTTTCCGGCGAAACGGCCGTCCAGGCGCCGGCCCGGCTGCCGCAAGTGTTGGCGCAAAATCCGTATATGGTGCTTATTGAGTTTGGCGGAAATGATTTTATGCGGCAGCAACGTATGGAAGACGCGGCGGAGGCGGTGTCGCAAATAGTGGACGCGGTGCAGCAGGCGGGCGCCATAGCCGTAGTGGTGGATACGGGCGGGCCGGGAATGGGCCATTATACGCGGGCCTATAAAAAACTGGCTGAACAAAAACAAGCGGTGTTTGTGCCCGAAATTTTGAAGGGAATTTTTAATAAAAAAGAATATAAGGCCGATATGGTACACCCAAACGCCGCCGGATACGAAATTGTGGCCCAGCGCGTGTATGAGGAAATTAAACCCTACGTTAAATAGCGTTTTTTAAGCCGGGTTCAAGCCCGGTTTTTTATGTTATGTTCCCGCGGAGTAATTTCCGCCGTCCTTCGACCGAGATTTGCTACAATACCCATATGACGAAACTTCGCCTGCTGATTGGTTTGTTGTGTATGTTCCTTTTGTGTGCGTGTGCACACAATTCCCAAAGACAGAATGCCTTGCGCCAAGTGGCTTCGCACCAAGTGGAGCCGGCGGGCGCGTTTTTGGCATCCAACACACTCTATATCCAATACGATTACCAAGGGGAATCTTTCTTTTTTACGGCGGATGTGTCCCAAGCGGAGCCGGAAGGAAACGTGCTGATTGCCCCGCTGATGCCCCAGCGGGTGAAAAACGCCGCTAAGCTGGACCACAGCCGCCGCGTAGTGATTGTAGGCCGGGAATGGACCGAAGTGTTAAAACGTACCATCGCCCCGCTGGTGCCTCCGCATACGGGGCAAGGCGTGTTGCTGTTTATCCAAAATTACGAAACCGTTCTGTTGCGCCGCAGCGACGGAACGCCCGATTTGGTGCAGCTTAAAGACGCGCCGGGGGATATTGAAATCGTGGGGAAAATAGACGCCGCCCAGTTTGATTTGCTCGTCAGCGAGCAACTCAAAAAAATGGTGGCCGCCGCCGGGGAACCCTACACCCGCTTTTTGCTGCGGTTGGATAATGTGCCGCTCTCGCCCTATATCTATATAGATACGCAGAAACACGTAAACGTCCAGCTCCAGCTGCCGGATTATTACGAAGTTAAAAAAGAGATGACTTCGCTGGGGTTTTCGTCCTCGTTTATTTATTCCTTTTTTGTCAAAAGCCATTTGTTCGGTTTTATCAAAGCCCCGTTTACCACTACGCACCGTTTGGCGGCGTTTGGAACCTCCACCGTGTACACCGCTCTTCCGCCGCGCGCCAAAGATTTAAAAGAAATCCCTCCCTTAAATACTTCCGGCGAAGAAATGGACTTGACCGATTTCAACCGCTGGCTGGATAAAAAAATCAGCAAGCAAAATTACAAAGCGTTTGTCACCTTGCTTATAGACGGGGAGGAATTTTTCCCGCACTTTATGCTGGCGATGCAGCGCGCGCAAGAGAGCATTTTTACCACCGTCTATATTTTTATGGCGGACCCGTACGGCTTGTCCATTGCCGATGTGATGAAAGAACGCGCCAACGAAGGAATTGACGTACGTGTGGTGGTGGACGAACTAAACACGGTGCTTAATTCCGGCAAGAACCCGGAGCTTAAAACGTCCGAAACGTTTATTATGCCCAAGTATATCACGTCCTACTTGCGCAAAGATTCCAAGGCCAAAGCGCGCACCCACCTAAACCCTTGGGGCACATTTGACCACAGCAAAGTGTATATTGTGGACCGAAAAATCGCCTACACGGGCGGAATGAACATCGGCCAGGAATATCGGTATACGTGGCACGATATGATGGTGGCGCTGGAAGGGCCGGTGGTGGGGCGGTTGGTGAAAAACTTTTATGAAAATTGGTCCTTTACCGGCTGGGGCGGCGATTATGCGGCCGCCTACCGCAAGCTGTTCAGCAAACGCCAACGCGAAGTAAACCGCGAGGCGCCGGGTATGATAGATGTGCGCTTGATGTATACCAAGCCCAATGACTCCGAAATTTTTGACGCCCAGCGCGAAGCCATCCGCCGCGCCAAAAAGCGCGTGTATATTCAAAACGCCTATTTCTCCGACGACCGCATCATCAAGGAACTGATAGACGCCCGCGGCCGCGGGGTGGACGTGCGCGTGATTCTGCCCGGCAAGAACGATGTGGGCATTATGGATTTAAACAACCGGGTAATGGCCAACAAGCTGTTAAAGAACGGCGTGCGCGTGTATTTTTACAACGGGATGAGCCACGTGAAAGCCGCCTTGTACGACGGCTGGGCTGTAGTGGGTACGGCCAATTTCGACAAGATGAGCCTCTACATCAATAAAGAAATGAGCCTGGGCATTTCCGACCCGGCCTTCGTGCACGAGTTGGAAACGCGCCTGTTCGAAAAAGATTTCGAAAATTCCGAAGAATTAACCGAGCCGCTGGAACTGGCCTGGACCTCGGCGATTGTGACGGCGTTAACCAACCAAATGTAGCGGCGGGTTGCGGGGCAGTGCTCGCGGGAAGTGTTCGCCCGTCAAATAAACGGGTTATAGGCCCACTGCAAAAGCGCCTGGCGCTGGCGCGGGCGGCAAGATAAATCGCCGGGGCGGCAGTTTTTAAGCACTTGGGCGCGGTGGCGCGTGAAGGCGGCCCAGCGTTTGATTTGGCGCGCGTCGATTTCCGGGCTGCGGCGGCCCAGCCAGTAGCGGCAATACCACTGGAACCAGCCGCGCGGGTCCGGGTCGAAGGGCAAAATCCAGCCGCGGCGCACCCATTTGCTGCGGGGCTGGCGCGATTTAACGCCAAAGCAGTTTTTTGTTTCGTCCGGCTTTTCGGGCGATAATTTATCCGCCGCTTGCAAAAACCATTCTACGGGGAGTTCTTCCCGGCAATCGTTTAGATAATGTCCTTCAAACACGCCCAGGCGCAGCATATGCGCGGGGGAAAGTTCCGGCTTAAATTCCGGCGCAAAATCGCACCCGGGCGCGCTGGCCAGTGGGTAGGCGTAGCCCGTTTGCATTTTGTCGTTTACGGTAATCAGCCGGCCGGGCCGATAGCAGTGCAAATGATGTGGCATAAAATCCTCTTTCTTTAGCTTAACGCAAAAACGGTTTTTTTGCGCGTCTTAAAAATGGTTAGTTAAAATGGGGGACGGTTTGACGCTGTTGCGGTAGGGTGCGGGATATCTAAGCGGGGTAGCCTAAACTAGTCGTGCTAGCGGGCATAAGGAAAGGGAGCCCCGGCTCGGGGCCTTTGCAAAAACATCCTCAACCAGTTGTTCCCTAATGGCGTAAGCACCATACCTGACGTAACTCTGTTCGAGGCAGAGCTCCGCGGCCTGGAAGGCCGTTGCGGTAGGGCGCGACACCACAGAAACAGTGTGGCCCAACTAATCGTGTTAGCGGGCAAAGGAAAGGGAGGCCAGGCTCTGGGCCTTTGCAAAAACATCCTCAACCAGTTGTTCCCTAATGGCGTAAGCACCATACCTGACGTAACCCTGTTCGAGGCAGAGCTCCGCGGCCTGGAAGGCCCTTGACTCGTTTTTTTTTTTGATAAATTTTGCGTATGAGCAAAATTTATCAAAAAACCCACCCGGCGGGGAAAAACGCCGGATTTACGCTAATAGAGTTATTAGTAGTCGTTTTAATCATTGGCATATTGGCGGCGGTTGCGTTGCCGCAATACGAAATAGCGGTGATGAAATCCCGACTGGCAACTATGCGCACGGTGGCGGAAAACATCAAAAAAGCCGAAGAAATCTACTATATGGCAAATGGCTATTACGAGGCCAATACCGACAAATTGGATATAGATTATAAAGGGGTATGTACCGGCAATGATGTATTGCGTTGTAACGAGTGGTTTTATGTAGATATTTTAGGCGGGGCAGGAGTGGTAACTTCTCCTGAGTCTTTATATATTCGGGTACATTATTGCCCAGAAGCGACAACCTTGTCGGAATGTTACAACAAAGAAATTTTTGAATATAAGGTATGGTTAGATAATTCCGCCAATCCTGGGAAACGCGAATGCCTAGGCTCTAGAAAAAACGGTCATCAATTTTGCAAGATGATAAACGCAGAACAATAAAAAACGCCCCGGGTAATCTCCGGGGCGTTTTTGTTTAGTAAATTCCCGTCGTTAAACAGTAAAATTATTTTTCCAGCGGTTCCAGCTCGCGTTCGTAGCCTTCGGCCGCCACCACGCGCGCTTTAAAAATGCTTCCCGGTTCCACCGGGCGCGTAAACGTCACTTTGCCGTCAATGTCCGGTGCGTCTTTATAAGTGCGCCCAAAGTCCGGCCCATCGGCAATGGCTTCCAGCACGGTGCCCACCAGCCGTTTATTGATTTTGTCTATCACGCGGCTTTGCACTTCTTCCAGTTCGCGCGCGCGTTCGTGTTTGACGGCCGCCGGGATTTGTTCCATTGAATAGGCGGCGGTGCCTTTTTCGCGGAAAAATTCAAACACGCCCATATTGTCAAACTCGTATTCTTTGACAAATTTTTTCAGCTCGTTAAAATCTTTTTTCGTTTCGCCTGGAAATCCCACAATAAAGTTGGTGCGAAGCGAAATATCCGGCACTTCGGTTTTAAGCATATCCAGCGTACGGCGGATTTGGGCCGCGTCGCAATGGCGGTTCATCCGCGTAAGGACCGGGTCCGCGATGTGCTGGAGGGGGATATCAATGTAATGGAAAATCTTGTCCGTAGATGCCATCAGCCGCGCGATTTCTTTGGTCACGCGGTGCGGGTAACCGTACATAATGCGCAGGCGCCCCAAACCTTTTAATTTAAGCAGTTTTTCCAACAATTCCAACAACTGCGGCTTGCCGTAAAGGTCCATCCCGTAAGAAGTCGTATCCTGGGCGATGAGGGAAATTTCCTTCACGCCGGCTTCAATCATCAGCTTGGCTTCGCGCACGATGTCTTTCATCGGTTTGGAGCGGTAGTTTCCGCGGATAAACGGAATGGTGCAATAAGCGCAGCGGTTGTTGCAGCCGTCGGCCACCTTTAGATAGGCCGTGTGCGGGGCCGTCAGGCTCATCTTGTATTCCGGCAGGTAAAGCGTTTTGGACAAGGGTTCCAACAACGTGCCACGGCGTTTTAGTACGTCCTCTATATGTTCCTGCGCGGTAATGGAAAAAATGGTGTCCAATTCCGGGAATTCCTTTTCCACCTGCTCTTTAAACCGTTCTACCAAACACCCCGTAACGGCCACCTTTTTGACGGCGCCTTTCTTTTTGAGTTCCAGCGCGTAGCGGATTTCTTCCTTGGCTTCTTTGACGGCAGAGGCAATAAACCCGCACGTGTTAATGATGATTTCGTCCGCTTTTTTCGGCGAAAAAACCATTTTGTGCCCCTTGGCCAGCAGACGTGCGGAAAATTCCTCGCTGTTGGTTAAGTTTTTGGGGCAGCCTAAGCTGATTAAGTAAAATTTCATACGGGTTTCTCCTTGTTAAACGGCCACATCCTCGCGCTCAGCGGGTTTTTTGTCCTGTTCGTCGTTATCATCTTCATCCGTGCCGAGCAGCGCCATTCCAAACGTCACTACGCCAATGCGTCCAATAAGCATAGTGGCAATGATAATCAGTTTGCCCAGGGAGGATAATTCCGTTGTAATCCCCGTGGACAGCCCCGCTGTGCCCAGGGCAGAGGCGGACTCAAACGCTAAGCTCAAAAAGGGTAAATCTTCCGTCCACGTCAACAGGAAAATGCTGGTAAACAGCGACAGAATGTATATCATCAGTGTAGAGGTGGCCGCATACAGCCGCACCAGCGGAATGCGCCGGCCCAAGAATTCTACCCGCGTATTGAGCCGCAGGCGGTTGTACATAATGGCCAGCACGCTGGCAAAAGCGGTGGTTTTGATGCCGCCCGCCGTGCCGGAAGGCGAACCGCCAATGCACATCAGTAAAATCAAAATAAGAAGCGAACACGAGGATAATTGGCCAATGTTTACGGTATTAAATCCGGCGGTGCTCATAGCGGTTGTGGATTGGAAAAATGCTTCCAGCAACGTGATTCCCGGCGAGGTGACAAACAGCGTAAATATGCCAAAGGCCAGCATACACATTGTGATGACAGAAATCATTTTGGTTGTGAAGGAAATTTGTTTTGTTTTGCGGCGGATAAAATTGAAAAGATCCGCCGCTACAATAAAGCCCATAGCCCCCGCTAAGGACAAGGCGGAAATAACAAAATTGATGGTTTTGCTGTCGGCAAAGTTTTCCAGTCCGTTATTCCATAGGGCAAACCCGGCAGTACAAAAGGCCGATACACTGTGAAAAATGCTGTACCAAGCCGCTTCGAACAGTCCATAATCGTGGTGGCGGAAATAGTTGAACAAAAACACGGCGCCAATGCTTTCGGCAATGACTGTAAACACGATGGCGGACCATAAAAAATCGGATAATTTAAGGGTGTTAGGCAGCGAAACCTCGGCCGACAGCGCTTCCTGCTGGCTTTTGCGCAGGCGGTGTCGCTGGGAAAAAGACAAAAACACAAAGGAGGAAAACGTCATATACCCCACCCCGCCAATTTGGATGAGAAGCAACACCACCAATTTGCCTAGAAAAGTATAGGATTCGGCAAAGTTTACGCTGTTGAGCCCGGTGGTGGAAACTGCGGAAGCCGAGGTGAATAAATTGTCGATAAAAGAAACATCGGTCGTGTTCATAAATGGCATAGAAAGAATAATCCAGCCCAGCAGCGTGTACATTAAAACAGCCTGCGCGATGTTTTGGTGCGGCGTAAGGCGCAAGAGAAAAATAGAATAGTTTTTTAGCGAAGTTTTGATAAATTCTTTGGTGCGTGCGTATGCTTGCCGCCAATTAATGGGTTCCATAACTCTATTATAGTAAAAAAGAGTGGAAACCAAAAACAGCCGGAAAACCCGAATGGGACGGCCCAGGCGTTGGAATTTGCCTATGGCCTGCAAGGCCGGGCAAAAACGAACCATTAGAGGGTTACAGCAATGTCGTCAGCCAAGAAGAACATTGATGACTAACACGGGATGATGTGTTGGCTGAACAAACCGTTTCAAAGGTTCCCTTTTGGGCAGGCATTGTAATCCAATTTCCGCAGTGATAATTGTCGTGGGCTGCCGTGTTTAAAGAACACGACGATACAAAGGAACCGTCCTTTTGTTGAACTGTAATCCAATGATTACACATATCAGTGACGTGATCCTTTGTATTTAGAGAGCAAGTGGTAATATAGGAGCCGTCCTCTTGTTGGGAAGTAAACCACTTGTCACATTTCCACTTTTGCTGCGGATTGGCAAAATCAGTACATTGGGTTTGTAAAGAACCGTCGTTTAATTTTGTAGTCCGCCACGTGAGGCAGCTGGAAGAAGTTCTATTGCTGGTGTTGAGGGAGCAAGAAGTATAATAACGACTTTCAGCAAAAGAGGCCGTAGAAAATAAAAGGCCCAAAACGATAAAAATTGTTTTTTTCATAAGTGGCTCCTGTATATACCCCGCCAAACGGAGGCCAGGTGTGGCAGGCCAACCTCACGTCGCAAGTCGGCTTAAAAAACGGCGCAATTTCATTTTTGGGCGCTTTCTTGCGGTTGCGGCAATGTGGCTGGCGTTGCAAATTGGGTACAAGTCACCGCGTAGGAACCTCGTTTTTTGTCCATTTTGGAACCTGTATATTCCTGGCAGGGATATCGCTCATCTAGGGCAAAATAGTCCGCAATGGAC
>CALUQD010000029.1 GCA_944322825.1 Candidatus Avelusimicrobium pullicaecorum | reverse complement strand
TTTATTGTTTGAGTGCGGGAACCGCACGAGTTATAAAATTTCCCGCTTGGAAGTGATTTTTATGGGCCCTGGGCCGGCGCTCTTTTTCGCCCTTTTTCTGGCGTCAGAAAAAGGGCTCCTTCCAGGGGACGGAGCTCTGCCTCGGACAGGGATTTGCAAAATACGGTACTTACGCAAGAGGGAACAAACAGTTGTGGATGTTTTTGCAAAAGGCGAGCCGGGGCCAGAGCTTGGCCTCCCCTTCCTTTACCCGTCAGCACGACTAATTGGACCACATTATTTCTGATATGTCGCACTATTTCAAAAAGGAAGTTTTTTCCGCTTTTCTGTGGCTGTGGCCGTTGCCGTTTATCCGGCCCTTTTGCCCCGTCTATAAAAAGCCTTCCAAGCGGATTAGAAATTTTATTGTTTGAGTGCGGGAACCGCACGAGTTATAAAATTTCCCGCTTGGAAGTGATTTTTATGGGCCCTGGGCCGGGCGCTTTTTGGTACTTTTTCCCGCCGGAAAAAGTACGATAAAACACGAATTGCTATAATAAAGGTATGCCCGCTGGAAAATCCGACATTATTTTAACCGACGAATTTAAAGACGCGCTGGCCCTTTTGGAAGCCCAACCGCCCATCAAGCCCTTGATTTTCATCACAGGGCGCGCGGGCACGGGCAAAACCACACTGCTGCGCTACTTTGCCGAACATACCGCGCAAAATACTGTCGTGCTGGCCACCACAGGGCTGGCGGCTATCCACGTGCACGGGCAGACCGTCCACTCCTTTTTCCACTTGAAACCGGGCAATTTGTTGGACAAAAGCAACCTAAAACGCTTGCCGCGCAAAACGGTGGACGCCGTCGATACCATCATCATCGACGAAGCCTCTATGCTCCGCGCCGATTTGCTCGACGCCATTGACCATATCTTGCAAATTTCCACCCGCTCGGATGAACCCTTCGGCGGCAAAAAAATCGTCCTATTTGGCGACTTGTTCCAACTGCCTCCAGTAGAGGAACAACCTTCCGGCGGACTATTGGATTATTTCCGCACCTTGTATGCCAGCCCGTATTTTTTTGAAGCGCACGTGCTGCGCCGCCTGCCCACGGAAGTATTTGAACTGCGGCGCATTTTCCGCCAACAAGAGGACCGGGATTTTACCCGCTTGCTTAATTTAATCCGCGAGGGCCAAGCCACCCAGCCCGAACTGGACGCCCTGCTTAACACGCGCAAAACATTTGAACTGCCCGAAAAATTTGAAAACAGCATTATTCTCGCGCCCACCAACCGCGACGCCGCCTGGCGCAATGTGCATTATCTTTCCCAACTGCCCGGGCAAGAATTTGCCTATACCGCCACGGCGGATGCATCCTTCCAAACCAAAACGACGCCGGCGGACCCTGTGCTGCGCCTAAAAAAAGGCGCCAAAATTATGATGCTCGTCAACGACGACAACTGGGTAAACGGCGACATCGGCACCGTCTACGATTTGGGACCGGATTTTATCAAAGTGGAACTCAAAGGCGCCATCTACCAAGTGGAGCCGCACGTGTGGGAAGACGTACGCTACGAATTTAACCCGCTGATGCAAAAACTCCAGCCCAAGGTAAAAGGATTTTTCAAGCAGTATCCGTTAAAATTAGCCTGGGCCATTACGATCCATAAATCCCAGGGGCTGACGTTTGACAGCATTTATTTGGACATCGGCCGCGGCGCGTTTGCCCCCGGGCAGACGTATGTGGCGCTTAGCCGCTGCCGCACCTTGGCGGGAGTGCATTTAAAGAAGGAAATTTCCGTCAAAGACATTTTGTGCGACGGCCGCGTAAAACAATTTTTTGAATACGTCCGCGGCAGCCGCCGCTTAAATTAAAACTGAAAAGCAGATTAAAATTTTTTATAATAACTATTATTCAATAAAGGAGTTTTTAAAACAAATAAGCCTTCAACGTGGCTTATATACAATTTAAATCTGTTTTTGGAACCGTATGAAGAATACGGTGCGCTGTTGGGAAACCAACGGCACAGCTCTAATCCAAAAGCAGTCGTTTTAGGCACAGCATATTTAAACTGATCCCTTAAATATGCCGTGCCGAGTGCTTTCTGCCATATTATATGGCAGAAAGCCACGGCTGTTTATATTTGGGTTATTAGAGCTGGCTCAAATTTAACAGCCGTTTTTTACTGCCTTGTACCGCCCTCCTCGTCGCTGCCGCTTATTCTTTTCTCGTGCTGGCCTGTTATTTTTGAGATTGAAATAATAACGAGGTCAGCTCTATGAAAAAAAATCTGCTTTGGGCAGTTTCTTTCGTCTTTCTTTTTGCCGTTTTACAGTTTGTTTTACAGCCGGTTTTTCAACCCTGGCTAATGGTTTCTTGGTGTTTTTCGCTTTGTCTGTACAGCACATTCTCCGTATTTGTTTCCTCGCTATTTCTTTGCAAATATGGTCGTGGCTGGGCGATGCTATGCTCGCTGGCGGTCGCTTTGCCACTGCTTAATTTCTTTTATTACCAAAATTACGGTGCCTTTATTCCTTCCCAACTGCTTACCGCTTTGATGCGTGAGCCGCTTTTTTTGCTTGCTACGCTCAAAATGCAACTGTTGCCCTATGCGGGTTGGATTATTCTGGCTGGAAGCGCCCTTGCTTTCTTTTCCTGTTGGTGCCTGCGCCCGTTATTTAAAGGGGAAAAACAACAGCCCTTTGCTTTATTTAAAAAATGGTTTATCTGGCTGCCCGCCCTAATAATATGGCTCATACAAATGAAATGGTGCTTCAAATACGATCTGCACCAGGTATTCACCCGCAGTTTGTATATAGCGGGCCTATTTGGAACAGTGTCTTTCCTTGCATTTATAGTCAAGAGCAAACAACGCTCCCTTAAAATCCTTTTCATAAGCGGATTTAGCTTGAGTGCGTTTTTTTTCGCTTTGCTAGGAGGGCCGCTCAAAAATCAAGTTCCGCGCTTAGCATTTGATGCCCAATTTATGGTAGAAATTTTTGACAGCCTCTTCAGCCCGGAACGGGATAAAAGCCTTAAACAGTCCGAAACAGCCTCTGCCAAATACAAAACTTTCCAGGCCCCGGATATTCCATTTAATGTGCTGGTCATTGTTAACGACGCCCAGCGGGCCCGCAATATGGGAGCCTACGGATACGACCGCTACCCCGACCGCCCGCTAAAATCTTTCTATCAGAAGTCCCACATCTTTCAAGCGCTCTCACCGGCCAATTATACCGATACCGCTATTCCCGCACTTTTTACCGGCCAAGGCCCGCAGCGGCACCCTTCCGCCATTAAAGATTCTCTTACGCTATGGGACTATTTCCCCCAACCATTTTTTACCTTCTATATTTTAACCGCTGGCAAGAAATGGGCGCGTTTGGACGAATTTTTTAATTCGTTTAATATGAAGTACGTCTGGAGTGCCGCCGATGACAATAACCAAAAAGATTCCCTGGATTATATCCCCGATGAATCAGCTATCCGCCATTTGGCAAAAACCATTAAGCAACACCCCCGTTTTGTGGGTGTTTTTCACGCCAACAGTATGCATTTCCCATACTACCAACAGGAAGGATTTACCCCTTTCCAACCGTGTGAAACCGAACGCACCCATTGGCCGCAAGCCTCTGTTAACTGCTACGACAATGCCATTTATTATTTATCCCACCTGGAAGCAAATTTGTTAAACGAAATAGACCTCCAGCAGACGATTGTCGTCCTCACTTCCGATCACGGCGAAGGATTTTATGAACACGGAGCTTATTTCCATAACCAAGATTTGCACGAAGAATCAGTCAGAGTACCTTTTATTTGGTATATTCCGCCGGCGTTGCAACAGCAAATTCCGGCTACCAACTGGAACCACTTTGTGCAAAACCAAAAGCGTTATGTCAGCACTTCGGATTTAATCCCTACCATTTTACATTTGGCATCTTTGCTGACCGGCCAGCCGCCTGCCTTTGAGCGGGAAGATTTCACCGGGCGCAGCCTGTTCGAAGATCAAACCAACCGTATAGTTATTACCTCCGGCTGTTTTGTGGACTACCGTTGTTTTTCCCGCGATGTAGCCTTTGCAGACGAACATTATTTTGTATTGCTCCGCCCCAATGCGCTGGACCCGGTGGAAATATATCCCGCCTTTGACTTTAACCAGCTCCACCCGTTGCCGGCCGAAGAAGCGGATCCGGAAAAACTCGCCAACATTTTTTCCAACGCACCGCATCTTCATCCGCTGGGCGGAATGCTTCATAGCCTTTTAGATGTAGAAAAATTAAAGCGATAAGGAGGCAGTATTGATGAAAAAGTATCTATTGTTGTTCAGTCTTATTTTGTTGCAAACGGCAGCGTTTGCCTACCAATCAGGCGATAAAACATTAGGCATATCCTTGAACACGGCTATTCCGTGTTTGGGAAGCGACTGGGGCGAATTTAATGTCGTCAATGTTACCACCGGCGTAGAACACGACGCTAAACTGGGAGACCCAAGCCTCGGATTCAATATCCACGGTTTCTATTTCTTATCCCAGCGAGTTGCCTTGGGGCTTTCTTTCGGATATGATTATTTTCCGACGGACCGGGCCAGCGGGCTGGAACTAAACGTAAATACCAAGAGTTTACACTATATGTTGCTCTCCCGGATTTACCTCAATCCTCAAAATTCTCTGCAGTTTTACCTGCCGTTAGGCCTCGGCATAGCCAACACGCGCACGAGTATAGAAATGGAAAAAGCGGAACACTTCCAAGATACCAATTGGGCCGCTTCCATAGGGCTGGGAATGGAATATATGGTTTCGCCGCATATAGGATTGAACGTGGAAGCCCGGTATAATTACAACCGGTTTAAAACAAGCAAATTTACCGCACAGCAAGAATATGTAAAACTTTTCCCTCAAGCCAGTTATATTTCTTACTCAGCCGGTTTGTTTTACAAGTTTTAATGCAAAAACCCCGGTCTATTCGACCGGGGTTTTTGATTCGTAAACCAATGCTTATTTGTTGTACGGTTTGAGCGATTCGGTGTAAATCGCGCGGACCGCTTCCGGGGTGGCTTCCGTCGGAGCGATGCCCAACAAGCCGCCCAACGAAGGCGTATGGAAGGCCAAGTCCACAAGTTTATCCACATCTTCGGCTTTGAAACCTTCGTCCTCCAATTTGTGGGTAGAGCCCACGGAGAACAGCCATTTTTCCACCCCCATCGCCACTTTTTCCGCCTCGCAGGCGCAGCCGGTCAGCCCGGGCACAATCGGGGCCAGCACGTCAGCCAGCGTGGCCGGTTTGGCGGTATAGATGTTTTTAATCACGGCCGGCAGCAACATCGCCAGGCCCAAACCGTGGGTCAAGTTCGGGTTCACGCCGGAAAGCGGATGTTCCAACGCGTGGGTGTAGTGCAAAAGGCCGTTGTCAAAGCTAATGCCGGCAATCAACGCCGCATAAGCCAAGAAATAGCGGGCTTCCAAGTTGGCCGGATCTTTCAAGGCCACCGGCAGGTATTCGCTGACGAGCTTCACCACGGAAACAGCCAAATCAATCGCGTAGGGCGAGGTGGCTTTGGTGGTAGAGGCTTCCACCACGTGGTTGACGGCGTCGATAGACACGTAGCGGGTCTGATCCTCGGCCAGGCCGGTCATCAAGGCCGGGTCATCGATGGAATAGAGCGGATAGATGCAATCGTAGGCGATGGCCGGTTTAAAATTCTTTTCTTCAATGCTGACCACCGCAAAGCGGTTGGCTTCGGAGCCGGTGCCGTGCGTGAGGTTGATGGCGATAATCGGCGCAGCTTCGGTGGGCGCGAATTTAAATTCGTATAGTTCTTCCGCGGTTTTGCCGGGGTTTTTCATCAAAATAGCCACGCTTTTGCCGGCGTCGATGGCAGAGCCGCCGCCGATGGCCAACATCGCCTGGGCACCAAAGTCGGCCGCCATTTTGGCCGCTTCGTTGACGTGGTGCGTATTCGGGTTTGGGGTTACTTTATCGTAATGGACATATTCAATGCCGTTTTCGGCAAAGGCTTTGGTGACGTAGTCCCACGCGCCGGTTTTTTTATACGCGCCGCGGCCCGTCATCACAATCAGTTTGGTAATCCCCCGGGTTTTCAAATCTTTGCAGATGTCCGAAATTTTCGCAATCGCCCCTACGCCAAAATACACCAGCGTGCGGCTGCGGATTTCGCGGACTTCGTTAATGTTAATGTCTTTTTCCCACATAAATTCCCCTCCTTAAATATGGTACGTCCTTCTCCTTTACTATACCATATTGGAAGCCCTTGGAAAACGCCCTTTTTGCCCCTCTTTTTGCGTGCCAAACTCCAACAAAAAAACCGCCCCGGTTCCTCCGCAGGCGGCGCTGTAAAATCCGCGTGATTTACGGCAGCTTTATCTCCAAAAAAGACAGGATATAATAATCCGCTTCCCGGAACAGGGCCGGTTGGTCGTCGGCGGAGCGGGTTTCGGCCACGCCCGCCGTTAAAAAGCCCGCTTTTTTAGCAGTCTTTACGGCGTAGAGGGCGTCCTCCGCCACCAGCGTGCGGGATTTGGAGGTGCCCAGTTTTTTCAGGGCGGCTTCGTATACGGCCGGGCTTTGTTTGCCGGCGCCGACTTCGTCGCACGTAATAATAAAATCAAACGCGTCCAACAACCCCAGCCTTTTTAAAGCCGCCTCGGCTAATTCCCGGTCCGAAGCCGTGGCAATGCACAGCTTGATTCCCTGAGCCCGCAAGAAATGCACGAACGGCACGACGCCGGGTTTCGGCAAAATATCCCGGTAGTAATGTTCCCGGATAGGTTGAAGGGTTTGGCGCAAGATTTCTTCGGGCGATTCCTCAAACCCATACATTTGCTTGATATAACGCGCGCCGTCCATAAGCGACATTTGCACCAATTTTTCCTGCAGTCCGGCCGGCGGTTCTATCCCCCGGCTGCGCAAATAATTCACGCCGGAATTTTCCCACGCGCCTAAAGAATCCAACAAGGTCCCGTCCAAATCAAAAACGACGGCATCCACTGTTTTTTTACCGGGGAAAACATTGATTTTGCGCCGTACCGCCCGGCGCAATATCATACGCGGCGCATCTGCCCGCAGGGGCGCCAACCGGCCCGTGGACGCTTTGGACAACAGGCCAGACGGAGCATATTGGCCTTGCCGCACCGGGTGATACATAAACTGATACGAAGAACTTTTCTTTAAAATACCCGACGGCAAAGCAGCAGAACCCGCCTGTTCCGCCGCACGCAGCCAAGTTTTTATATTTTTTTGTGCATATCCGGCCGTAGGATACAGCCCTGCCAGCAGGAATAAGGTTAGCAGAGAAAAACGACGTACAAATTTCATATATATATTTTACCTTTTCTCTTAAAATACAGGCAACCAACCTCCGTTTTTCTTACTCGGCAGGCAACCCTTTTTCCCGCATTTGCGCCCCTTTGGTTAATTGACGTGCATTTGAACATTTTCCCCCCAAAAAGATACAATAATTATGATGAAACACAACCAAAAAACCTGGCATGGAATCTCCAAAAAAAGGCGCAATTCGGCCTTTTTTATTTTTGTCTTTCTGGGGATGCTTACCGCGTTCGGCCCGTTCGTAACCGATATGTATTTACCCAGCCTTCCGTCTATGACTTCCTATTTTAACGCCAGCACCTCGCTCGTCCAGCTGGGGCTGACGTTTTCAATGCTGGGGCTGGCGGCGGGGCAAATTTTCTTTGGCCCGTTAAGCGATAAATTCGGCCGGCGGACACCGTTGCTGGTTTCAATGGTGCTATTTTTGTTTTCCACGCTGGCGTGTATTTTCGCCCCCACGATAGAAGTTTTTATCGCTCTGCGTTTGCTGCAAGGCATCGCGGCGGCGGGCGGGATTGTCATTTCCCGTTCGATTGCGGCGGATAAATTTAAAGGGGCCAGCTTGGCTAAAGCGTTGGCCATTATTGGGGCCATCAACGGCATCGCCCCCGTAGCGGCGCCGGTTGTTGGCGGAGCGGTATTAAAAGTGACCGGGTGGCAAGGCGTGTTCGGCGTTTTGCTGGCCGTAGGGCTCGTGCTGACGGGTGCGTGTATACACTTTACCGAATCCCTTTCCCGCGCCAAACGCTCGCAGGAAAAAATCACCCGCACGCTGGGCTTGTTTAAAAATGTACTCCAAAAACGCAAATATATGCTATGCGTACTGCAAATGGCTTTTGCACAGGCTATTTTGTTTGGCTACATTGCGGCCTCGCCGTTTATTATCCAACAGCACTACGGTTTTAGTCCCTTGGCGTTCAGCCTGTTTTTTGCGGTGAACTCGGTGGCGATCGGCGTTGGAGCGGGGATGTCCGTCAAATTCAAACGCCAAGAAACGTGCATTCTAACCAGCTGCGCGGGGATGCTGGTATGCAGTGTGCTCGTTTTGGCGGCACTGGCCGGCGGGGCGTCTATTGTTCTCTTTGAAAGTTTACTGTTTATCCTGCTTTTTATGATGGGGATGACCTTCACCGCCGCCACCACGCTGGCGATGGACGCCGCACGCGAACAAGCCGGCACGGCTTCGGCCTTGCTGGGCGCGGCGGGATTTCTGTTTGGAAGCATCGTTTCCCCCTTGGTAGGAATGGGCGATATTATGCTTTCCACAGGAATTACGTTTGTGATTTGTGCGCTGGGCTCCGGCCTTTGCGGCGTATTAGCCGTACGCCAAAAAAGCAGTGCCCCCCAATCCGCACAAAGTACAGCTTATTAAAAAGTAGGTTTTTCAAAGGGCTTCCTGCGGGAAGCTCTTTTTTTGTCTAAAAATTCCGCTTGACCTGGAGCCAACTCCAAGTATTACAATAAAAGAAACGGAGGATTTTATGACCATATCGGAAGTGAGTGAAAAATACGGCCTCTCGCCGGACACGCTGCGCTATTACGAAAAAGCCGGTCTTATTCCGCCCGTCAACCGCAAGGAAAACGGCATCCGCGATTATACGCCCGAAGACTGCGGTTGGGTGGAATTTATCAAATGTATGCGCGGGGCGGGCCTTTCCATTGAAGTACTGACGCAATACATCGCGTTGTACGCCAAAGGGAACCGCACCCTGCAAAAACGCAAGAACCTGCTGGTAGCCGAACGGGACCGCCTGCAGGAACGCATTGAACAAATGCAAAAAACATTGGAACGATTGAATTATAAAATTGCCGTGTATGAAGAAAGAATCGTTGCGTGTGAAAAAAAATTATTAAAGTGAGGATTTCCAAATGACTAAAAACGTACTTATCATTTCCGCCAGCCCCCGCCTGGGCGGCAATTCCGACCTGCTTTGCGACCAATTTGCCAAAGGCGCCCAAGAAGCCGGGCACCGCGTGGAAAAAATTTCCCTGTGCAAACAAAAAATCAATTATTGCACGGGCTGCGGCGTTTGCAATTCCACCCACCGCTGCGTGCAAAAAGACGATATGGCCGCCCTGCTCGACAAACTGGTGGAGGCCGATGTAATTGTGCTGGCCACGCCGGTATATTTTTACTCGATGGACGGACAGCTTAAAACCTTCATCGACCGCACCGTCCCGCGCTATATGGAAATTTCCAACAAGGACTTCTACTTCATCCTCGCCGCGGCCGATACCCAAAAGAAAAACCTCGCCCGCACCGTAGAAGCCCTGCGCGGATTTACGGAAGACTGTTTGGATAACGCCCGCGAAAAAGCCATCATCTACGGCACAGGCGCTTGGCAAAAGGGCGAAATTAAGGATACTCCCGCTTTTGCCGAAGCCTATCAAGCCGGCAAACGTTGCTAACGCGGGTCCTTCTTTCCCCGGCGCGCCCGACGGCGCGCCGTTTTGAGGGGTTCATTAGGCCTTGACTTGGAGCCAACTCCAGGCTGTATACTTTTTGAAAAGGAGGTCTGTATGTCTTTTACACACAAACACATTACCGGGTTGCTGGCGGCCGGCCTGCTGGGCAGCAGCTGCCTGCACGCGTATGATTGGAAATCCGCCCGGGCGGCGCTGTCGCCCCAAGAGCAATCCATCGCCGAAGTATCCGCCCTCACGGCCGTGGGCGATTTAAACAAGCTATCCCCCGCCTTTGACCGCGCACTCTCCAACGGGCTGACAGTCAACGAACTGAAAGAAGTGGTGTTACAGCTGTATGCCTATGTGGGTTTTCCGCGCTGTTTAAACGCGGCCGGCGTATTGGAAAAAGTGGTCTCCGCCCGCAAAGCCGCCCAAAAAGGCGATTTAACCGGTCCCGAGGCGCAAACAATTCCCGCCGGAACGGATAAATATGAACTGGGCAAAAAGAATTTGGAAGTGCTCGTCGCCGCTGAACTGCCCAGCCATCCGCCCGTATTTATACAAGGAACAGATACCTTTTTAAAAGAACATTTGTTTGCGGATATTTTTGCCCGGGGCGTTTTGTCCTACGCCCAACGCGAAACGGCCACCGTGGCCGCCCTGGCGGCGCTGGGCAATGTGGCTCCGCAGCTGCAAGCCCATATGGGAATGGCAATGAATGTGGGCGTTTCGGCCAAGCAAATAGAAGGCATCTTGGCGGTTATTAAGCAGACGGTCGGACGCAAAACCGCCCTGCAAGGCTTGCAATCGTTGCGGCAAGCGGCGGCGGCCCGGGAGGAAAAATGAAACCCGCCAAATGGATTATTTTTTGCATAACGGCCGTGTTGCTCACTGCCGCTATGGCCGCCAAACCACATCAGGAGAAAATAATGAAAAAAGCACCTATCGACACCCCCTTTGCCCAAGGGGAACCCAATCCCTACGGGAAATTTTTTACGGGGCAGACCTACCTCAATATGCTCAGCCCCAAGGACGAAATTTTCAACGCCCCTATCGGCAATGTAACCTTTGAACCCGGCGCCCGCACCCATTGGCACAAACACGACGGCGGGCAAATCCTGCTTGTTTTGGCAGGGGAAGGCCGCTACCAGGAGAAAGGGAAAGAAGCCCAAATCCTGCACAAAGGCGATATGGTCCGCATTGCGCCGAACGTCATTCACTGGCACGGCGCCGCGCCGGACAGCTGGTTTGTGCATATTTCGCTGGAAACCAACGCCCACCAAAACGGCAAAACCGATTGGCTGGACCCGGTAACGGACGAACAATACAAATAACCTAGAGGAGAATTATGAAACGATTTACCCAACTGATCGGTTCCGGTATGATGATGATGTTTTCCGCCGCCGCGTGCGGCAGCCCCGCTGACGAAACAGGCGGCAGTTCGCAGCCGGCGCCCACGCCGTTTGCCGGCAAAAAAGTGTTGGTGGCGTACTATTCGCACTCCGGCAACACGCGTGCGGTGGCACAGCAAATTGCCCAAGCCGTGGGCGGAGATTTATTTGCCGTCGAAACCGTGCAAACCTACCCGGACGCTTACAACCAACTTACCGCCCAGGCCCAACAAGAAATCCGCGCCGGCTTTATGCCGGAACTAAAAGACACCGTACCGAATATGGCCCAGTATGACGTGGTGTTTATCGGTTCGCCCAATTGGTGGGGTACGTATGCGCCGGCGGTCAAATCGTTCCTGGCGCAGTACGATTTTTCCGGCAAGCAGCTGGTGCCGTTCTTCACGCACGGCGGGGGCGGAATGCAGCATTGCGAAAGCGATATGCATACGCAGCTGCCCCAGGCCAAGTTCCTGCCGGCGGCCACCTTTCCCGGCCGCTCCAGCGGGGCCAACGCCGCTCAGCTGGCCGTTTGGCTAAACAAATTGGCCCAATAAACGCTATAATACTTAAAAAGGAGGTCGGTTATGACACCCATTTTAGCTGTTAAATTAAGTGTGGATTTGTTAATGACCGTCCTCTTTTTATTGTGCTTCAACTACCCGCTTATCCACAACCTGCCGCACGAAATTTTAGGCACGGCTTTGGGGATATGCCTGGTGGCTCACAACGCGCTTAACGGGAGTTGGTACCGGCATTTAGGGGCCGGGAAATATACCCCTTTTCGCAGTGTGCTGACGGCCGTAAACCTGCTGTTGTTGTTGATGATGGCGGGAATGATAATAAGCGGCGTAATGCTTTCGCGCGACGTATTCGCTTTTTTAGGGCTGGCCGGTTCCTGGACGGCTCGGCGGGCGCATCCCTTTTTTGCTTGTTGGAGTTTGGTGCTGCTGGGCGTCCACCTGGGGCTAAACGGCGGGCTTGCCCGGTTATTTTTCCCGCGCCAGAACAGCCCTTCAGCCCGGCGCTGGGCGTACAGCGGAGCGGGTGTCATTACGCTATATGGGCTGTATGCCTTCATTCGGCTGGACCTGGCCGACAAACTGCTCCTGCAATCCTTGCATATCGGACGAGGCGCAAACAGCTGGGTGTTGCTGGCGGACTATACGGCTATTTTATTTGGAACGGCGTTTATCACCTATCAGCTGGTAAAATGGTTCCAACGAAAATCGATTTCAAAAGGAGACAAAACTTATGTTTAAAATCATTTTAGGTATTCTTTTGGCGGCGGCCGTCATCGGCGGTGCAATAGGCGGGTGGCACCTGTGGCGGGTGGCCCAGCGCAACCAAGCCGAAATGGCGCCGTTCCAGGGGCCAGAAACCCCTTATACGGCCCGACTGGGCAAGGTGCTGGTTATTTATTATTCCTGGACGGGACATACCCAGGATATCGCCCAACGCATCGCCCAACGCACCCAGGCCGACCTGTACCGCCTGGAAACCCAAGAACCGATTTCCAAAACGCCGTGGGTCCATTTGACGCTCAAACGTCAACTGGACACCCAAAACTATCCGGCGATACAACACCCGCTGCCCCATATATCCGACTATGATACAGTGTTTGTCGGTTCCCCCATCTGGTGGTATACGGCGGCCACCCCCGTACTGCAATTTTTGCAGGAAATGGATTTCCAGGGCAAAAAGGTGGTGCCTTTTTCCACCCAAGGCAGCAACTACGGCACTTTTTTTGAAGACTTCGCCGCACGCGCCCAAAACGCCCAACTGCTAAAAGGAGCCTCTTTCAACAATTTGGGCCCGCAATACAATGCCGCCGTAGATAATAAAATCACGGCTTGGCTGAATACCCTTTCCTAAAATACGCCCCGGCAAAACCGGGGAGTATTATTCCTGGTCCATAAAAGCTACAATAAAGAGTGTGATACTTTTCCCCCAGCCGCATAATATAAGTAGAATGATGCCATTTGAGGACCTGTACCAAACGCACTTTAAATCCGTATACGCCTACGTGTTTGCGCGGGTGCGCAACCGCACCGCCGCCGAAGACATTTGTGCAAACATATGGAAAAAGTGTTACGAACATCTGGCTTCATTTGACGATACAAAAGGCGTTTTTGGGCAATGGCTGTTTACCATCGCCCGCAACGAAACCAATATGTACGGACGGCTGTTTTGGGTAAAGAACATTTTTTCCCTGGCGGAAGACGAAGAAAACTTCCTGCCGGGAATGGACCCTACCCCTTTGCAAAAGCTGGAAGAAAACGCTTTCCGCGCGGAATTAATCCGAGCATTGGGGCATTTGTCCAACCAAGAAAGGGACCTGATTTCTCTTAAATTTTATTCGGGTCTAAACAACCGCCAGATTGCCGAAGTAACCCAACTGAGCGAAACCAACGTCGGCACGCGGCTGCACCGCGCCGTACAAAAATTACGCCGGTATATGGAGCCTGTATGAATACGCCAAAAGATTGGACGGAAAGAGCCTCCCGCGTAGATTTCGACCCGCAAGCCACAGCCCAACAGCGCGTCTGGGCGCGCTTGAACGGCTGGCAGCCGCAGCGCCGCCCGGCACGGGCGTGGGCGTGGGGCATAAGCGCGGTGTTGTTTGTGCTGTTAGGCGGTTGGGCCGGAGTGCGCTGGAGCGCTTATTTGCACTGCCCGGCAGAACAGCCGGCGGCCCTGGGCTTACAAAACGCCCAATGCAAAAAAGCGGACGGAAGTTTTTCGATTTCCACCCAGCTCGAATGCAACGGGCAGGATTGTTTCTGCACCAAAACGCTGACGGTATGCGACGAACATCCCGTCACGCGCGTCACGCGCAAAGCGTGCACCCACGCCGCCCCGGATTTTGACCCGCAAAATCCGTGGAGCCTGCTGGAAAACCGTTCTGAAAATGAAATAAAAAATTTGGCTTCTTGCCAAAACCAATGTTAGGAGTAACTTGTATGATATTTCGCCGTTTCTTAAAGTCGTTTTTCGCCGCGGCCTTGTTGCTGGGCGTCGGTTCCGCCGCATGGGCGGGGCCGGTTGTCCAAGCCGTGCTGTTTACCTCGCCGTACTGCCCGCACTGCCGCCACTTAAAGCAGGACGGATTTCCGCAGCAGTTGCGCGAAAAATACAACGGTACCGTAGAACTGCTGGAATATGACTTGACGGAAAACGCCAACAATGTGCTTTTCTCCCAAACGCTCTCATCCTACCAATTAGAGTCTGCCGGTATTCCGATGCTGGTCGTGGGTGAAACCGTCCTGCAAGGTTATCCGACTCAAATCGCCACCGGCGCCGATGAAGCCATACGCAACGCCCTCGCTAATGGCGAAAAAACCCATATCCCCGGCTTAAAACCGCTTGCCTCATCCGCCGAAGCGTCGGCCCCGGCAACAGACGCCGCCCAAACGGAAGTTCCATCCGCCCGCCAAACGCCGGGCGATGCGCCAACTTCCTCCGCCGGCGCACAAGCGCAGGAAGCCCAGCTGCAAGCCCACGAAAACCTCTTCAGCCAAATCACGCTGTGGGCCATTATCGGCGCGGGCCTGGCCGACGGGATTAACCCGTGCGCGTTTGCGGTGATTGTGTTTTTTGTATCCTTTTTGGCGGCATATAAATACACCAAGAAAGAAGTCATCGTCGTCGGCACGGCTTATTGTGCGTCCGTTTTCTTGGCCTACCTCTTGATGGGGCTGGGCGCCTTCCACGCGCTGTATGCGATGAAAGGCTTCCGCTATGTGACCATGGCCGTCCAGTGGGGCACCATTTTGCTGTGTGTCATTTTCCTGGCGCTAAGCCTATATGATTTTATTGTTTACCAGCGCACGAAAAAATCCGAAAAAATGCTCCTGCAGCTGCCCAAAAGCTATAAAGAGTATATCCACAAAGTAATGCGCTTTTTCTTGCGGGATAAACACAGCTCGATGTGGCGGTTGCTGTTAGCGGCGGCCGCGGTGGGGTTTGTCGTGTCCGGCGTGGAAGCCGTGTGCACGGGGCAAGTGTATCTGCCAACGTGCGTAGTCATTTTAAAGGAAGCGGGCAGCCAATCGTGGAAAGCGGCCGAATACTTGATTTTGTACAACCTGATGTTCGTGTTGCCGCTGGTATTGGTGTTCGTACTGACGCTGTGCGGCAAAGAATCGGCCACGTTTAACAGCTGGCTTAAAAAGCATCTGGGGTTATCCAAATTCCTGCTGTGCTGTGTGTTTTTGGGCTTACTGCTATTGATGTTAGCCAATATGTTTTAAAAGCCGCAAAACGCCCCCGTCAAACCGGGGGCGTGCTTTTTTACCGTCTGAAAATACACACGTAAAAATTAATTTGCTATAATAAATGGGTACTTAGTCCGCAACACTTTTGGAGAGGTGGCCGAGCGGTTTAAGGCACAGTCCTGGAAAGACTGCATACGGGAAACCGTATCGAGAGTTCGAA
>CALUQD010000028.1 GCA_944322825.1 Candidatus Avelusimicrobium pullicaecorum | reverse complement strand
CAGGGGCGGTTTGCCCGACTAAAGATTCATCCGCCTGCGCCTGTACGGCAGGCGCCGCCAATAATCCGGCCAGGGTAAACGCTAACCATTTTTTATTCTTCATTTTTATTTACCCTCCTCCGCCACGGCTTGCCCTTCCGTTTCGGGCTGCGCAGCTTGCTGGGCTTTCTGGGCCGCTTGCTGCTGCATAATTTGATCGTAATCCTTAAAAATGGATTTGGCGATTTTTTCTTTGGGGAAAACCGTATTAAACCGCAACGAAATTTTGTTGAGGCCTAACTTGTCCGATTCCGTTTGCTTAGTAAGGGAAAATTCCGAAATTTTTACGTATTCGTCTTTATTTTCCACCCCCGCAAGCAACTCGGCAAAAGTATCATAAGGCATTTCCGCATTCACCTGCAACGAGGTCGCCAAGAAAGACGCATTGGAATTGTCTTCCGCTTGGGTGCCTTCCATCTGCGGCGTTACTTTGGCTTCCTTAAAAATGCCCAGCACTTGGCTCAGCAGCCATTCGTTTTTAGCTTCCACATCCGGAAAGCGCGGTTCCAGCGAGATCAATTTCTTTTTGTTGGATTGGTACTCCTGCTCGCTGGTTTGCTGCACGCGGATGGCTTCCATTTGCCCGTTGTAATTTGCAATCTTTTCGGAAAATTTACCGTTGCAATATCTAAACAGCAAGAATACCACCAGCACGGCAACAAATTGCTTTACAAACAATTTGACATTGCCCTCCTGTGCAACGGTCTGAATATCCTGGAAACCTTTTTTCAAATCTTCCACGATTTTATTTTTATCAAATTTAACAGGCATATCAGCGACCTCCTTCCTTGGAACAGGAAAGAACAAAGTTCGTTTCCTGCCCGGTGGCAGACTTCCGGCCCGACGAGCTGGAAGAAGTCGAACCACCCCCCGCGGCACCAGCCACATTCACGTAGCGGATGGTGGGCGTATCGGGGCAGAGCTTGCTAAAAGTCGGCATCTTTGCCAAAGCGTCTTTAAACTGGTTTCCCAGCGCTAAATCCGCCCGGCCGTCTTTGCCGGTTTTGATGGAGCCTTCTATCATCAGCGAACGGGAAGAAGGCCCTTTGGAAGGGAAGGAATCCTTATAAGAAAATTTGCTAATCCAAATTTCCTGCGGAATGGTGTCTACCACTTCCACCAGCAACGGCGTGATCAATTCGCCGCCGCTGTCCAGCGCCAGCTGCAGGTTGCTGTTCTGCGTTTTCATTTTGCTCAGATTGTTCTGAATTTGCGTGGCCGTTAAGCCTTCAAAGTCAGCAATCGTCTGCTGGTTGGCCGCTTTTGTGCTTGCCAATTCGCGCGCTTTACTTTGCGTACCCAACCATCCCTTCAATATCAGCAACAAAATAAGGACGATCAGCGCTCCGGACACTTTCCAAGCGGTCAAGCAAGCATTAAATTCGTACTCGCTTAAGCGGTTACCTTTGGTAAAATCCAAATCGGGCGTTTTATGGTCATAGAATTTGATGCTGGCCCCAATAGCGGCAATCTCTCCCGCCGATTTGGTTTCTATGCCATACACTTCCCGCAAATCCCATTTGCGCACGGGTTTTTTGGAGTCCGCCTCCAAAGCCGGAATCCACTGTTCCGTTTCGTGCCCGACGATTACCGCTTCTTCAAACGGGTCTTTTTCCAACTGTTTGGCAATAAATTCCGTGCAGTTGGTAATTTCAAAACGACGGCGTTCGGCCGGCAGCGAACCGGAAATTTCCACATCGCGCAGCAAAACAGGCGCATTTTCGTTCAAAAATACAAAACTGGCCAAATCTTTGCCAAAGAACGAATAAATCCGCCCGCCGTTGCCGACGGCTTCCTTGTCGCTGTCGTTAAAGGCGCGCCCCAAAGACAAGCTGGACGGCTCCACCGACACCAATTCCAACCCGACTGATTTGAGTCCTTTCTGAAGGCGTTCAATAATCAGTTTCGTGGTCATCGCAAACACCACACCCAAGCGTTTTTGCTTGGTGGCGGCGGTTTCAAATTCGTACACGTGGTAAGCGTATTCGGCTTTTTCAAACGGGAAATGAATGTATTTGCGCGCTTGAAGCGGAATAGAGCTTTTCCACATTTTGCGTTCAATGGCGGCCGGAATGACGAAATGACGCAACAAGCAGAACGCCGGCGCCAAGCTGACGACCACTTTATTGGTTTTCCATTTCTTTTTAGATGTCACTTTACCCAAAGAATCCAGCCAATTGTCCATCGAAAAGAACGTTTCGTTTAGATCTAAGGGTTTTAAAAGAGTTTTATCTACGGAATTAATCGGCACGCGCACCAAGGATTCCAACACGGTGCCGCTGTCTTTTTTAGAACTCTGCGCTACATAGATTTCGTCGATGCCAATGTAAATGCCCAGGCAATCCGGATGCGCATTCATATTCTTGCCGATCAAAGACGTAGACAAAGATTCAGAAAAGCTGCTCATAAATACCTCGGATTAATTGCCGTATTGTTCGTACGGCATATCATAGGGATTATTCACGGGCATTTCGGCCGGAGCGGCGGAAGTGGCCGTGTTTCCCTGCGGCGCGGTATAGGCCTGCTGCGCCGGTGCATAGGCCGCCGCGGCCGGATCCACAGAATACGCCGCATTATTTACGGTATCCGGCATAGCGTACGGATCAGCCGTATTCGTCGGCATAGCGTACGGATCAGCAGCGGCCGGCATGGCATACGGATCAGCAGCCGTCTGCGCGGCCGGAGCAGATTCTTCGGACACTGCTTTCATCGTGCGGCCTGGTTTGACCCACAAGCGGGACGCTTTATAATTGCAGTTGGGGCACAGCTCATCGGCCGCTGCTTTTTGGCACGCGCTCGTGTTGCAGGAAGAAGAAGCCGAGGCGGCTTTCTGTTCTGTGCATTTTACGATAATGCGGCGGCGGAGCGTTTGTTTTTGCCCTTTCAAATCGGTGGCAGTCAGCACCAGCGTATATTTCCCGCACGGGAGTTCCGGCCCAATAATACCTTTGCGGCCGTTCCACAAAATCTGGTGGTAGACCGGCGTGAAGCCTTCCAACTGGCGTACGACGTAGTATTGCCCGTCGCGTCCGTGCTGCACCACTTGCAGCATCCAGTTATCCACGGGGTTGACCGTTTCTAACACGGAAAAATCAATCGCATAGGCTTCGCCCAGGGAGCGGTCGATGGCGTGGCACTGCGGCACAATGGCCATGCTCAACAGCGGGGCTTTTTCGTTGCCTTCGTTCTTTTCCATCTGGGTCGGCAGCTGGGCCGTATAATCAAACACGATGGACAAGCCGTTTAAATTGGCAAAGCGGGCCGGCGGTTCCTGGTCTACGAGGCCCATATTATAATGGAGTTTGCCCTGCGAAATACCGCGGTTGACAAAATAGGAATTCAGCGCCATCGCCTGGCGGATACCGGACAGGGTCACATCGTCGGTATAAGAACCGGGCGGCAGGATAATATAACCGGCGTTTTGGGTAAGCGCCAGCAAATCGTAAATATCATCCAGCACGGTCAGCCCTTCGGGGCGGAATTTATTTCCTTGGAAGATAACATCCGCATCCATATCCAACGCATCGGGCAATCCGTCGCGGAAATAGAGGTGCACGCCTTTTACCGCGGAAATTTTTTCGATGGCGGCCGCTTTCATACTTTCCAATTTTTGGCTGGTGTAAATTTCGCGCGCCTCGATGGCTTCGGGCGAAGTTAAATCCGTAAACGTGGAAGAAGACGGTGCACTGGTGGTGCTCATCATATCGTCTTGATGGGCCGCGCCCAACACCGCTTGTTCCTGGTTATCAATGGCCCGCAAATCCGCCTGGGCGGTGCCGGAAAGACCGGCAGCACCGGCAGTTTGGCTGACGGTTACTGCTTCCATCGCGGCTTCGTTTACATCGGCCACACGCTGGATAGCGTTTTGGCGGGCTTGCTCGGCACTTTCTTGGGCAGCCAAACGGTTGGCTTCGATACGTTCGGTCAAGGCTTGTTGTTCGGCCTGCACTTTGGCCACTGCGTCGCCGCGGGCGGCGGCCGCTTTAGCGGCGGCTTCATCCTGGATAGCTTGGGCTTGGGCGGCCAATTCGGCCGCTTCGGCCTGCGCCTGCGCCTGGGCGGCGCGCACGGAAGCATCCGTTACGTCTTCCAGGCTTTTTACTTCACCCTCTTTAAAATTAATATCCACTTCCACCGGGGTTTGAATACCGCCGATGCGATTATGGATTAATTCCACATATTTGTTGGCCTCGGCGACTTGTTCTTTATTGCCCGAAACCAGCACGTCGATAAAGCAGTCCATAGCTTCATCGTTCTTATTTTCTTCGTAAAACGCAATACCTCTGGCCAACTGTTTGGCAGCAGAGGCGGCGAAAACGACATTTCCACTCGTCAGAGAAAAGCAGAAAAGCGCAACTAACAAATATTTCCAGAGTTTATTTATTTTTGTCATTCGGTATCCCTGTCCCTTGCGATATATTCGTCTATACCCTGCAACACACAGATATTAGAATTATAGCAATTTCGCGCGGTTTGTAAAGCCACTTTTTTAAAGTTTCTTTTTTCAGGCCTCCTCTTAAAATTTATTTCCTTCTTAAAATAGTTCTGTCCCCCGTCGGAATTATTTTTCCAACGCCTTCAAACGCGCGGTCGCGAGCGCGTTCTGTGGGTAGTAAAACAAAGCGTCCTGCAAGCACTGTTTGGCCTTTTGGATATCCTCCGCTTTATAATACAGGGTAGAAAGCGCCAAATTGGCCCACAGATCGTCGGGGTATTCTTCCAGTACGCTTTCGAGCACTTCTTCGGCCTTGATGTCGTTGCCGGCCAAAGAAAGCACCCGCGCCAGCAGGATGCGGCCGTTTGTATCGTCGGGGTATTTTTTGATATACGCCTCGATATCCGTGCGCAGGCGGTGTTGATAATAAGGCGACATTTTATCAAATTTATTGGCTTTATCCTGGTAGCGCTGCAGCTGCTGCGCCTGGGCGATAATTTCCGGCCGATCAGGCGTGCCCGCCGGGTACAGCTTAGTTAAGCGGGTGAGTAATTCCTGGTCCAACGTGTCCACCGTCAGGCCGCGTTTATAGGTATTTTTGGCATATTCCGTATCGCCCAGTTTTTGATAAATTTCCCCCGCCAAACGCCACAGATTGGTTTCATACGGGAACAACGTCAGCCCCCGTTCCATCAAGGCCAAGGCGTTTTCGTCCGCGTAAATCACATCCTCGTAAAGCAGCTGCGAAAGCATTTCGTAGGCTTGCAAATGATACGGGTGCAGGCGCAGGTTATCCATCAAATAATGCACGGCTTTTTTGTTGTCGTGCACGCCGATGGCGGCCAGGGCCGCATGGAAATAGACTTCTTCGTAATATGAAGCGGCCGAGATGGTTTTTTCAAACGCTTCCAAGGCTTCCTTATACTTGCCTTGCGCCAAGAGCACATTCCCCAGGCGGAAGCCGGCCTCGGTATTGGCCGGATAAAGCGAGAGCGCCGCCGAAAGATTTTGGACCGCCGCATCGTAGCGTTTTTCGGCGATGTCTTTTTGCCCCAAGAAGGAGCGGTATTCGCTCGTCAGCCACAAGCCCTGCCACACCAAAATCGCCGCGCTGAGCGCTAGCACCGCCAGCGCCACTGTTTTGGTGACGGGGTTGGCGGTAATAGTGATGCGCCCTTCCTCCTTCCCTACGCCGCTGACTTCCGCCCCGACTAACCACCAAAAGATAAAGGCCGGCACCACGGCGTGCAGCGAAATGTTGAGCATATTGTCCACCAGCATCCCCAAAATGCCGCAGAACAACGCCTGCAAAAGCTGTTTTTTATCGCCTTCTTTTTTATGGGCGGCAAAATCGCGCACTTCCAAAAACAGCACCATAAACATAAATACAAACAGCCCCAGGCCGACAATCCCCCCTTGCGCCAGCTGGAAGAAAAGTTCATTGTGCGGGGCGTGGGTAACGGTTTTTAATTCGCGTAAATTAGGGTAGCGCAACAGGGTTTTGGGCTGGTTTTGTTCAAAAGCCATTTGGAAGTTTCCAAGCCCGCTGCCCAAGACGGGGCGGGAGAGGAAAATTTCTTTGGACACATCCCACATAAACAACCGCTGGTGCAGGGACTGGAAGATGTTATTCCGGTCCACTTTAAGCGTAATGTTGGAAGGCGTCACCTGCGAAAGTTCCGCCGCGCGTTTGGCCACGGGGCTGGGCTGGTCGGTTCCGTCCACATACACGGACCCCCACCCCACGCCTACGGCTAACAAAACGAGCAAAAACACGCGTCCTTTGCGTTTCCAAATAAGCGCCCGCAGCGTGCCGAACATCCACATCATCACCAGCCCGCACGCCGCACCCAGCCAGCACGAACGCGCCAACCCAAACGACAAAAACAGCACATATACCAGCACCAACAGCCCGTAGACGATAAAATCTTTTTTGCTGTCGGTTCGCATATAGTACACCAACAGCGACGGCATCAGCATCACCACCGCCGAAGACAAAAAGTTCGGATTGCCAAACGTGGAAAACGCTTTCGTGGCAAATTGGTTGATTTCAAACGGCCATAAAAATTCCAGCCCCAGCGCCTGCAGCACGCCGTAACAGCACGCCAAAAATACGGCAATAAACATCAGCACCAGGATATTTTCCTGCGTGAGTTTTTTAAGTACCCGCACCCCCAGCCACACGCCCACCGCCCACAGCAAAAGCGCGTACCAGTCGAACATTTGGGCAAACACGTTTTCCGACGACAAATGCGTTTTGAGCATCGGCAAAAAGTACCACATTCCCCCCCACGCCAAAAAGAGCAAAATGTAATTGGTTTTGCTTTCAATCGTGCCCGAAAACACGACATTTTTGCTAATGATATACGCCCCCAAGGATACAATCAGCAAAAGCGTACCGTAATTGAGCAAGCCATAGAACATTGTCTGCCGCAGCACCTGCGAAGTTGACGACACCGCCGACAGCCACCCCATCACACACGCCGTAACATAGACAAAGAAAGCCAAATCAAAAAACGTTTTCGTAAAATCGGTGTCGTGCGAGCGCAAAAATTTGACGGCGAGCGTGCCGTAAATCAGCGCGACAAGCACATACAACAACGTGTTTTGAATAAAAAACGGATTGGCCGTTAAATCGGTGAAAAACACAAGCGGCACGACGAGGAAACACATCGCCAGCAGCACGCGCAGAATTTTCATATAGACGGTTTCTTTGGCGGCTTTGGTTAAATTAAGCATATAAATTCCTTATTTTAACAGAGTTGGTTATATTGTAGTTTTTTCGCGCGAATTAGGAAAGGGGGCACCGAGCCGGGGCCAGAGGCTGGCCTCCCTTTCCTTTACCCGTTAGCACGACTAATTGGGCCACACTATTTTGGAAATGTCGCGCTCCAGCGCAACGGGCCTTCCAGGCCCGGGAGCTCCGCCTCGGACAGGGTTTCGCAAAATACGATGCTGACGCAAAAAGGGAACAACCCCTTGGGAAGTCTCACGGTCTGGCTCCTTTACCGGGCCTGGGCCTTCCTGGCCGCGCCCGCGCGCGACCTTATCGCCCGCGCGCAATCTTACTTGCGCAACCTTATTATAGAAACACGGGCAAAATTTGCTATGATATGTATATGCAAAAAACCATTCAAATCGGCAAATACAAAATTTCCAACCGCCTGCCGCTGGCGTTTATGGCGGGCACGTGCGTCATCGAAAGTGAAAAACACTACCTTGACACCGCCAAAAAGCTCAAAACCCTTTTAGCCAAAACCAAGCACCCCTTTATTTTAAAAGCCTCTTTTGATAAAGCCAACCGCACTTCGGTAGACGCCTACCGCGGCCCGGGTTTGGCCCAAGGGCTGGATATTTTGGCCAAAGCCAAAGCCCTTACCGGCCTGCCGTTAGTGGTGGACGTGCACGAACCCTGGCAAGCCGAAGATGTCGCCCAAGTGGCCGACATTTTGCAAATTCCCGCTTTCCTGTGCCGCCAAACGGACCTGGTACTGGCCTGTGCCGACACGGGCCGCGCCGTCAACGTAAAAAAAGGCCAATTTTTAGCACCAGGCGCAATGGAACAAGTGATTAAAAAAATTGAATCACGCGGCAACCACAACATTTTACTGACAGAACGCGGCGCCAGTTTTGGGTATGGCGATTTGGTGGTGGATATGCGCTCGCTGGAAATTATGAAACAGTTCGGCTATCCCGTTATTTTTGACGCCACCCACTCCGTGCAAAAGCCCGGCGCATTAGGCTGTGCCACCGGCGGCAACCGCAAGCTGGCCCCCGTATTGGCCAAAGCCGCCACGGCCCTGGGCATTGCGGGCGTGTTTTTTGAAGCCCACCCGGACCCGGAACACGCCCTTTCCGACGGCCCCAACTCGCTGGATTTAAAAATGGCCGCCCAGATGGCGCGCGAGTTATGCGCCATTGACCAAGTAGTAAAGAAATTTAAATAATGACCACACCCCCCGCCTGGAAACCAACCCTTTTATGGCACGCCAAATTGTTGGGCGTGCTGTTGGCGGTTTGTACGGCGGGGTATTTCGCGCTTGCGTATGTGACGGACCAACTGCCCGCCCCGTACCAAAAACGCCAGCCCGCGCCCGAAGCGGCCCCGTGGCTACACTCAAACAGGTAAGGCTATGACTGCACAAACGTATTCCAAAGACTCTGTCAAAAAAATCGCCCGCCGCGTGCTGGAAATCGAACACGAGGCCCTGGCGCTTAGCAAACAAAGCATTGACGAAAACTTCTTAAAAGCGGTGGACGTTATCGCCAAAACAAAAGGGCGCGTGGTGGTGCTGGGCATCGGCAAAAGCGGCATCATCGGGCGCAAAATTTCGGCCACGCTGGCCTCCACGGGCACGCCGTCTTTCTTCGTGCACCCGGTGGAAGCCCTCCACGGCGATTTAGGAATGATTACCCCCGGCGACGTCATCCTGGCCATTTCTTTTTCCGGGCAGACGGAAGAAATCAATAAAATTCTCCCCTCTTTAGAACGCCGCAAATTAACCGTTATTTCGATGACCGGGCACGACAAATCCAAACTGGCGCTGATGTCGGATATCCACATCACCATCCACATCGAACGCGAAGCCTGCCCCTACAACCTGGCCCCCACCGCCTCCACCACCGCCACGCTGGCCGTGGGCGACGCGCTGGCTATTTGCCTGATGAAAATCAAACATTTTGAAAAACGCGATTTTGCCGTTTTCCACCCCGGCGGCTCCCTGGGCAAACTGCTCACCCAGCAAGTAAAAGACGTGATGCGCAAAGGCAAAAACAACCCCACCGTGCGCGAAAGCGCCTCGGTGCAGGACGCCCTTTTGGTGATGACCCAAACCGGCGCGGCCGGCGCCACGAGCATCGTGGATAAAAAAGGCCATTTGCTGGGGTATTTTACGGATGGGGATTTGCGCCGCATCCTGCAAAAGGGAACGGATGTATTGAACAAAAACATTACGGAAGTAATGACCAAAAACCCGTACCATATTTTGGATACCCTGCCCGCTATTGAAGCCGCCAAAATGATTCACGCCACGCACGTGGACAACCTGCCCGTGCTGGACAAGTCCGGCAAAGTGGTGGGAATTATAGATGAAAAGGATTTAATCGAATTTTTGGCTTTATTGGATAAAAAATGAAAAAAACACTCGTCTTGTTTGCAGCGCTGTGCGGCTTGTGCGCCTGCGGCGGAGAAAAGGAATTTTCCCCCGCCGACGACGCCGGTATGCAGCTGGCCAACCGTGTAGCTATTTTTGAGTCACAGGGCAGCCAAAAAAAATGGATTTTGCGCGCCGAATCGGTGGATTTTTCCAGCCTGCAAAGCGCGGTATTAAAAAACCCGGATTTGCTGCTTAGGGAAAACGGGCAGGACAGCGCCGCCGTCACCGGCAAAACAGGGTCGTTTGATTACCCCAACAAATTGGTGGCCATCACAGGGGACGCCAAAATCCAATCGTTTACCGAAAATTTGGTTATCACGGCGGAAGAGTTTTTTTACGATGTAGACAAGGACCGTATCTGGTCCGACGGCAAAACCATCGTCACCCGCGGCAGCGCCAAAGTGACGGCCCGCGGCGGCATAGAAGCCGATTCCAAATTAAATAAAATCGAAATCAAAAACCAAACCACCCGACTGCCGACGGATGCAAACGAATTAAAGAGTCCCGCGCTATGAAACATTTTTCTCTTTGGCTAAGCGTACTGTTGGCCTCGGCCGTATGTTTAAGCGGCTGCAAAACCGTGCGCATCGAAGGCCCGGAAATAAAACTGCCGCCGGCCAAAAAACGCTTGGACGCCGCCAAAAATTCCCTCAAAACCAAAGCGCAGCAAATGCAATTCCCCGCGGCTTTGGGCGGGCTGATTGCCAGCGATAGTTGGGTGATTTACAAAGACAAACAGCAGGAAGAATTCAAAGGGAATGTTTCCTACGACAACGGCGTCTACACCTTCCGCGCCGACTACGCCCTTTCCGAACGCGCCCAAAACCGCTTTACGGCAAAAGGAAACGTCTATGTAAAGCAGGCAGAACCCGGCGCCCCGGTCTACGAAGCCTACGCCGATTATGCCCGCTATAATTACAAAACCCAAAAGGGTATTTTGACCGCCGCCAAAAAGAACACTATCCGCCTGATTTACCAAGAAGGCGCCGAGCCGCCCGTCACCGCGTACGCCCAAAAAGCCGAATTTAACTTGGCGGACGGCGTGTTTGTGCTGGAAGGCGATGTGCGCGTGGAACGCCCCGCGCCCGAAGGACTGCAAACACTGACGGCCCAAAAAGCCGAATTTATACAATCCAAAAATCATTTGACCCTTTCCGGCGGCGCGGAACTGTCCGACTCGCAGCGCACCCTGGTGGCCCGCACCATCGTCTACGACGGCGAAAATAACCGCTCTACCGCCTCCGGCGCGCGCCCACTGTTGCGCGGCACAAGCGAACAAGGCACATTTGCTATAATAGCGGATGAGGTACAGTCCGACAACGAAGGACGCCAAGTTGCGCTAAACGGCAAAGTACAGGGCTGGGTGGTGTCCCCCCAGTTAAACGATTCAGAAATCAACGATAAATTTTAGAGGTTTTTATGCAGCTTCGCAGTGAACAAATCGTAAAAGTGTACAAAGACCGTATGGTCGTAAAAGGGGTGGATATTCACGTAAAATCCGGCGAAATCGTCGGTTTATTGGGCCCCAACGGCGCGGGCAAAACCACTTCGTTCTATATGATGGTGGGTTTTATCAGCCCCACCAAAGGCCGCGTGTTTATCGACGGAGATGACGTCACCGCTCTGCCTATGTACGAACGCGCCCGCCACGGCCTGGGTTACCTGGCGCAGGAACCGACCATCTTTAAAGGGCTGACGGTGGAAGAAAATTTGCTCGCCGTGCTGGAACGCATTTTGGACGACAAACAGGAACAAAAACGCCGCGTGGACGCCCTGCTAAATGAATTTGGCCTGACCAAACTGGCCCGCCAAAAAGCCTGGACGCTTTCCGGCGGCGAAAAACGCCGTATGGAAATTGCGCGCTGTATGATCAGCAACCCCAAAATCATCTTGCTTGACGAACCGTTCGTGGGGATTGACCCGATTACCGTGTCCGACCTGCGCCATATGATTTTTAAACTTAAAGACAAGGGCATCGGCGTGCTGATTACGGACCACAACGTGCGCGAAACCCTGCCGCTGACCGAACGCGCCTACCTGATTTACGACGGAAAAATTTTGGTGGAAGGCGACCAAAACACCTTGCTAAACGACCCGAACGCCAGACGCCTCTATCTGGGTGAAGATTTTAAGATGTGAGGCGCCCGTGAGCGAAAATTTCTCCCAAACCGCCGAAGAATTAAAAAACACGTTTGACCAAAAGTATTTTCAAAAGGCCAAATTTATCCCTTCCGCCCGCAAAACGGTGGCAATCTTCTGCGCGTTGAAAGATTTTCTGTACCAGTATCCCTTGGAAACAGGGCGGGAAACCCCGCAGTTTACCTTGGACAGCCTGGCCGAACGGCTGGAAGAACAAATTTTAAAATCGCTCTGTTTTCTGTGCCAGGAGAAAGCCGACTGCGCCCGCTGCGAACAACAAGCCCACGCCATTACGTGTGATTTTATCCGTGCGCTGCCGTCTATCCAGCGCCTGCTTATCAGCGACGTAAACGCCGCCTATGAAGGCGACCCTGCCGCCATCAACCCCATCGAACCGCTGTTGTGTTATCCGGGCGTTACGGCGGTTACTTTGCAGCGGCTGGCGCACTATCTGCATCAAAAAGGCGTGCGGTTGATTCCGCGCATCGTCACCGAATACGCGCACAACTTGACCGGGATTGACATTCACCCCGGCGCGTCCATCGGGCCCGGCTTTTTTATCGACCACGGAACCGGCGTGGTGATTGGCGAAACGTGCGTCATCGGCGCGAATGTGAAACTCTACCAAGGCGTTACGCTGGGGGCGAAGAGCTTTCCGCTGGACGCACAGGGAAACCCCGTCAAAGGCATTAAACGCCACCCCAATATAGAAGACGACGTCATCATCTACGCCGAAACCACCATCCTGGGCAACATCACCATCGGCCGCGGCAGTATTATCGGCGCCAACAAGTGGATTACCCAAGACGTCCCCCCACACAGCAAAATCAATTAATTTTCTGTATGCTTTCCCCGGCCGCTCGCCGGGGATTTTTATCGCCTTTTCCTGCCCCAGCCGCCTAAACACAAAAAACCGCCCCGGCACCCCGGAACGGTTTTTGCAAAACCAACAGGCCTGCGCCTTATTCGGCCAGGCGCTTCCAAAACGATTTTTTATCCGCCGCCACAGGCAACGCTTGCTTGAGCAAAACGCCCAGCAAAATGTTTTTTTCATCCGCCACGGCAAGCACATCGTTTTGCGCTTTTAAAAACGCCTGGCGGGCGGTTTCGGCGTCTGCCTGCGGGGATAGCGTATCGGCCGGGCTCATAATGGAGCCGCACACGGACTGCGGGCTGTAAAACGCCAATTCGGCGGTGCGGATGACGCCTTTTAATTCGCCGGCTTTGCCGGTTACAAAACACACCGGCGGTAATTTTTTGCGCGGCAAGGCTTTCAAGCGTTCAATCAAAGCTGTTAATTTGCTTTCGGTGCGTACGGTGATAACGTCGGTATTCATCAACAACCCCGCACTGCCCGGCGCATACGAACCGGCTTGTTCCAACAGCTGCGCAAAGGCAGGTTCCAACGCCGCGCGCATCCGTTCGCGGTACGGGGCGGAAAATTCTTTCATTAGCCGCGCGGCCTGCGGTACATCCAAATGCGCCAGCACATAAGACGCTTGACGCAGCGGCAGGCGGCGCAAAACAGCCGCCGCTTTAGCCGGGTCCATCGGGTTTAAGCACGCTACCAACATCTGCGCTTTTAAGGAACCTATCAGCAAAAGCACTTCGTGCGTGGCAAAAGTTTCCAGCGCGCGGGCGGCCGCGGCCGGATCGGCCGCGATGAACTTTTCGGTAATGGCGCCCGCCAGCGTATGTATCGGTGAATTCATATTTTGTCCTTGAAAGTTTCCGTTTGACGCACCATAATTTTATTATAATAATTTTATCAATTAAACTGCCCCAGGCCAACAGTGAGGTATTGCGATGTTTTTTGATAAACCTTTTCACGCCCTTACGTTCAACGATGTGGTGGCTTTCTGCCGGCGCCAACTGCCCGAAGGCAAACAGCTGGATTATAAATATATGCTGCCCAAAAACCACGAGAAATTCGCCAAGACCATCGCCTCGTTCGCCAATGCGATGGGCGGCACGATTATCGTCGGCGTGCAGGACGATAAGAACGACAAACCCTGCCCCCCGTTTACCGGGATCGCCTACCACGAAAAAGTGCGCAATTCCATCGAAGACATCATCCAAGTGTACATCGACCCGATCGTGTTTGTGGACATTAACGTATGCGTCAACGCCCGCGGGGACCGGATGTTTATCGTCATCAACATTCCGCAAAGCAACTTAACGCCGCACCTGGTGGGCAAGTCCAAACGGGCGTATATCCGCACCGGGCAAAGCAGCCGGCCGGAAGCCATCGTCCACCCGGAAAAACTCCCCTGGCTCTTGGACCACCGCCGCAAATCCGAACGGCTGCGCCATATTCTGTACGATAAAGCCGAAAGCCATTTTGACAATTATTTAAAAACGATGAACCTGTCTTCCGAAGGGCAAACCACCTGCACCATTTCCATTATGCCCCTGTACCCCGAAGAACCGCTGACGGGCTATAAACAACTGCCGGAAATTATCAAATTTTCTTCCGCACGCGCCCCGTGGGGCATCCTGGCGGACCCGGAGTTTCCCCTCCAGCCGGTGCAGGACGGGGCAGCCGTCATTTCCAACAAGCGCGGCATCTACCGGATGACCGAATTTAACTCCTACGGCCTGGTGATGAGCAAGCAAATCATCACGCAGGAAGAAATCGTCAACGGGCACTCCGCCAAAATCGTACACATCGAACGCCTGGCACAAAACCTAACGCTGTTTATGTGCACGGCACGCAAATTTTTAACGCGTCTGTCCTTTGGCGGACCGTTGTATTTCCGCTTTAAAATAAACAATACCCGTGCCCTGCGCGCGCTGCTGGGCAAGCAGCAGGCCACCGTGCTGGAGGATTATGTGCGGATGGACCGCAACCTGTCGCTGACGGAGCTGGAAATGCAGACGCCTAAAATTTTGGAAGATATCTTGCACGAGGCGGCTTGGTCGCTGGGGCTGCAACCCGACGGAAAAGAATTAAAAAATCTGCTGGCCCAATACTTGCAGGAGGCGCACTGATGAGCGAGATTTTCTTTTCCACCGATCCGAATTTCTGCCCGCACTGCAAACACATCCCTTGCGTGTGCAACCAGTTGGGCGCACCCAAAAAACAAACCGAGCCGGTGCGCGTGCGGTTTGTCAGAAATGCGAAAGGCAGCGGAATGACGCTGGTGGAAAAACTGCCGCTTCACCCGCAGGGGAAAGAAGATTTACTGAAAAAAATTAAAAAATCGCTTGGATGCGGCGGCACCCTCAAAGAAGGACGTTTGGAAATCCAAGGCGACAAAAAAACCCAAACCGCCGCCCTTTTGGAAAAAGAAGGCTACAAAGTGCGGTGTTTATAAGAAAGGAAAGAGAATCTATGAAAAACGGATTCACATTACTTGAAATGTTGGTTGTGGTGTTAATCATCGGCATTTTGGCTTCGGTGGCTTTGCCGTATTATTTTAACGCCGTAGAAAGCGCCCGGATGACGGAAGTAGTAATGCTGTGGGGACGGCAGAAAAATTTTTCCACCGGCAAATTTATGACCCAAGAACAAGCCGACCGCTTAACAAAACGGTTGCAAGAATCCAAACTAAAACACTACACCGGCCAAGCCATTTGCCGCCCAACGGGCGACGCCAACAAGCCTTGCTGGGAGGCCGTTTTCACGCAGACAGACGCCAATCCCCATGCCGCCTATAAATTGTCCACCACCGATAATTTTATGCGCCTGGCCTGTATCCCGCTAAACGGCGCGGGCGAGAACTTCTGCCAAACCCAGGCCGAAGACGAAACGCCCATCACCTTAGACGGCGAAGACGCCTATCTGATACGATAGCCCCTTCCAGGCCCCCTTGCCGGGGGCAGGGCCTTCCAGTCCGCGGAGCTCTGCCTCGGACAGAGTTGCGTCAGGTACGGTACTTACGCAATAGGGAACAACTTGTCGGGGATGTTTCCGCAAAACCGAGAGCCTGGTCGCCTTTCTCTATGCCCGTTAATGCAATTAATGGACCCACCCTGCTTTAGAAAAACTGAAATAAACCCAAAAATCAGCCTCTCTTTTTTGCAACAAGAGAGGCTATAAAATTCCCTTATTTTATTTCGTAGCGGGAATAAGCGGCGTCAATGGCCAACATCTTATTTCCCCAAACTTTGCAGAAACGTTCATCCGCATCACCCACCGCGGTATAACAGTATATTTTAGCAAGTTTTTCTGTACGCTGCGGCATACCAACCACGATGGCATATCCTTTTCCGTTTCGGAAAAAAGCGATCTTTGATTCTTCCTCCAGCCGCACAGAACACCTAAAATCTTTTGGGCATTCGTAATCAATATCCAATGCGTCGAGGTCATTGGTATAGGCGCCGTTGGCCATATAATATACTTCTTCCGCATCGCGCACGGCGCGGCCCATCGTCACCGCCGCCATCATACGGGATTTTTCTACCGCGAGTTCATACTTAGGAAGCGCCACCGCCGCCAAAATGCCGATAATTAGGACGACAACCAGTAATTCGAT
>CALUQD010000027.1 GCA_944322825.1 Candidatus Avelusimicrobium pullicaecorum | reverse complement strand
GCCAAAAGCGGATGCGCCTTAAAAGTGGTCAGCTCTACCGACGCCGCCATCCGCGCCGCCTATATGGCCATACACGATTACGGCATTACCGAAGTGGAAGGCTTTGTGGGCAAAACCGCCGAAGAAACCATCCAAAACCTGGGTTCTATTTCCAGCATTGGGATGAGCAAAGTGGACCCGATGATTGTGGATATTATGCAGGAAAAATGCAATAACTAACTCACGCCCTTTGCGAACACTTTTAGTTCTGCAAATAAACCCGCCTGCTGTTTCCAGCAGGCGGGTTTCATCTCAAAAATACCTCAGCTAACACTTACAAATAAAAGGAATCCCCCATACCGCTGCGTTTCTCGCCACCCATACTCCGACATAGCCGTTCCCCACGGGAACGCAAAGGATCTTTGGCCCAGCAAATCGTTTCCCCGGCAGAAGAAGCAAAACTGGCCGGAGGGTGATTAAAGAAACGTTCAAACCCCGCAATCGTGTTGCAGTTGGAATCTTTGACCACAAACAAGGCCCGGCTGCCGCTTCCGTTATAGCAATTAATCACGGTGCAGTTGCCGTCAGACACTTCCGAACCGTTGATGGTCCACCCTCCGGGGAATTGTATATCCAACAAATCGCAGGAAGTAGTATAGGAACCGTTGCTCAGCCAATACAGTTCCTGCGCTTCTTTGAGCTGTTTCGCCCACAGCAGTCCTTCCGTTGCCCGGCTCTTATCCACAGCTAATTGGTACTGAGGAAGCGCAATGGAAGCTAAAATGCCAGTAATCAGCACCACGACCAACAGCTCAATAAGCGTAAACCCTTTCTCTCGGTATACAAACCATCCGGCCAAGATATTTGTTTTCATATGGATTAGTTTAATAAACCAACTATCGTATATCAAGGCAGGCAGCTGGAACGGCCTATTCCCGCGCAAACGTATACGCCAACACTTTTTTGGCGCCGGCGGCACGCAAGGCTTGGGCGCAGCCTTCCAATGTAGCGCCGGTAGTGGCCACGTCGTCTACCAGCAAAACGACTTTCCCTTTGATGTCGAACGGCCGTTTGCATAAAAACGCGCCGGCCATATTTTGCAGCCGCCCTTGCCGATTGAGCTTCGTTTGACTGACGGTATTGCGTACCCGCGCCAAGGCCTGGGTATCCACTGGCAGGCCAATGTGCCGGGCTAACTGCCGGGCCAGCAATTCGCTTTGGTTATATCCGCGCCGCCGCCCCCGTTTAGGAAACAGCGGAACCGGCACCAGCACTTCCGCTCCCGCCAATTCCGGGTGCTGGGCAAACCGGCGGCCCATTAATTTCCCCATATACCGGGCTAAATAATCGGCCCGGGCGTATTTCAATCCGTGCACCAGCGCGCGGGAAGAAGTATTAAACACAAAGGAAGAACGAATAAGGGCGCATTTGTATTGCCGGGTTTTACTGCCGCGGCAGGCGTAGCAATGCGCGCCGCCGCTTTTAAGCACCGCCCCGCAACGCTGGCAGATAAGCGGCCCGGGCGCCGTTAAAGAAGCCTCACACGACGGACACAGCGGCGCCTGATGATTCCACGCCAAATCCCGCCCGCAGGCAAAACACGTACGCGGGAACCAAAAATGCAAAAAAAGTTTAACTAGGTTGCTCCAGGCTTTTTGCATAAGGCTAGAATTGCACTGTCACGTTGGCTGCCACATTGTAGGCCACATAATCTTCGGTCTTTACATAAGCGTGCTGCAACACGGTCAGGCCCCCGCCCACCGTAAAGCGCAGGTTTTGCGACAGCTCGTAATCCAGCGAAGTGCTGAAATCGAATTTCTGATAGTTTTCCGTTACTTCGACGGGTGATTTTTTATCCGTAAACGCCAAGGTCGTGTTCCAAATCACGCGGTTGGTGGCGTTGTACATTTTATTAATAAAAGGCAATTTAAATCCGCGCGGCATATTAAAGTCCCACCGCAGGTTGAGGCTGGGCGTCATTTCGGTACTGCTTTCGCTGATTTGCCCCGCCACCAGCCATTTATCGTGCGATGTATAGAGCAGTTTTGGCGTCACGCGCATCGAACCGATGTAGAAAGAGGTCTGGGCGGAAATATCATTATCTTCCAACCGCTCCAAACTGGTGCCGGCGCGCAGGTCGGTTTTGTCGGATTCTTTGCGCGTATAGTTAAGCACGGTATCAAAATAATTAAACAGCATAAAACGCAAGTCTCCGCCGTATTGGGTGGTGTATTGTTCATCGCTGCCGGTGGTGGTCTGTTCAATCATACTGTAACGCAGTTTTAAGTTGGACGAGCTGAACCAGCGGCCGCCGTAGAAGAATTTTTCCAAGTCGGAAATCGAAAACGTCATATCCGGCAGCGTCAAGCTGGTGGAATCATACGAGGTGCCCGTCTGGTCGTTAGTTTGCAAGGTTTTGGTAAAGTTGTTAATGAGCGAAATAGTTTTAAGCGGCGCCGCCGCCCCGCCCAAATTGTATTGCGAGAACGGACTCCACCGCTGGGTAGACGTAAACGTATCGCGCAAAATCAAACTTTTGCGGTAGCCATATTCCCCCACGTCTTTAAGCGAACTGCGGATCCACAATTCTTTGCGGGAATCGAAATCGCTGTCCACATCGTACCAGGAGTCTGCGTCCTGGATGCGGTAGCTCGACGAAATGACAAACGTATTAAACAATTTGCTCTTGGGCAAAATTTCGTTGCCGTTAAGCGTCAGCGTGATGCCGCCGTCGGCGCTGCGGTTGATGGTTTTGACTTCCCCCACCCCCACATTCACTTGCTGGCCGGAGGCCGAAAGCGTTTTAGCCGTCAGGTTATTGCTTTCAACGGTGCTGATGTTGTAACTGACGGACGGCGCCAGCCATTTGGCGATTTTCCAGGTACTGTTAAAACCGGTATTTTGGGTCATCGCTTTGGGATAGCTGATGTTTTGCGTATCCGTTTGCTGATAGGTGGTCCGGTCCTCCGTACTTTTAGTTAGGCTATAATTCGGCGTAAAGTTAAAGTTATTAGTCGGCTGATAGGTCACCTTCATATTCATTTTTTGGGTGTTTTCGTCGGTATTGTAATAGCTGTCGGACTCCAGGTGCTTGGTCCGGTCGTAGTCAATGGACGAATCGGTAATGTGGTATCCGGCAGAAATGTTTTTAAAAGCCCCGGTGGAGTGCGTCAGCGTGGCGCCGTAGGTGCGGGCGTCGTCCTTGCGTTTCATTGCGTCATATTCCACCGTATCGGCGGTATATTCCAAACCGATTTGCGGCAAATTATCCTTTTTAAAATCCCCGCGGATCACAGCGGTCTGCCGGTCCACCTGGCCCTTATCCAACAGGCTGATGGTGTTGTAGTCGGTCGTATCCGTAACCATCGGCGTAACCGTGGAGGAACGCTTTAAATTGGCTTCCATCGGAAATTCTTTAATTTTATCTACCTTCAAAAAGTATTCTTCTTCCGTTACTTCCTGGTTCTTGGCTACGGCCAGCGGCGTTTCGAAATTGCTGTCCTGGTATTTGTATTTGGCGCCGGCGCTGCCCCAGCCGTCCAGCTTTATCACCACATCGCCTTTGTAGGCCGTGCCTTCCAGCGTAATCGCATCCGCCAAGTGGATAACGTTTAACCACACTTCCCCCGTGCTGCCGGCGCTGGGCGTGACAGGCCCCAATACCGCAGTATAATCTGCGTCATTTTCCAGCGTTACTTGATAGGTGCCATTCGCCTGCTGGACAACGGTTTGCACGGTCCCGGCGGAAAGGACAAAATTCGTATCGCGGTACAACGCCAGCCCCGGCTGCAGCAGCCCGCGGGCATACCAGGTTTGGCTGACGCCTTCCTGCGTAAAGGTATATTCGTAGGTGCTTTCTTTTTGTACGCCGGCCAAAATCAAACTGATTTCGCTGAAATTTAAAATTCCGCCCGCCGTCCGATGATTGATGACGCGCACGTTGTAGGACGGGTCGGAAGCGTTTTCGAATGTATCGGCCACGCCGTCGCCGTTGCTGTCCACCATTTTAAGCGAAATGAGCCGCCAGCCGCGGAAATCCGTCGGCACGATGACTTTGTCGTAGTTGGTATCGGTACCCACTTTTAAGAAAAATTCCGTGCCGGACTGATTAAGCGGCGCCGCGCCGCCTTGTTCCATCGCCCCGTGCAGCAGGAAGCGGAACTCGCGGTGCTGGGTAAAGTCCATCGTAGCGAAGTTGCGGTTGGCGTATTGTTCGCCGGGGGCATTGGTTTGCGTATCGTTATCGGGCACGGCCGGCAGGTTGGTGGTATTAAATTTAATGTTTAACGATTGGTCCAACGCATTGGTGGAACCGGTAGACTGTTTGTAGTTTGAAATGGAACCATACAGATAATTAAACACCGTCAGGCCATCCCCCGTAGTATCGGCGAAAATAGGCTGGTAGTTGGTATTATCCACATTGTTAATGCCGGCTACGGAAAACACATCCGGGTCGGTGCCTTCCTGGGGGTTCCAGGCCGTACCGGACAGTGACACATTGGCAATTTTAATTTGCCCTTTCAGTTTGCCGGTGCGTTTCATTTCGTCGGTCAATTTGACCGTAATACGCAAATGGCGCACGGCCGTCCATTGTTCTTTTTCGGTATCCGAAAGCAAAAGCGGCATTGTGTAGGTGGTCCATTCGGTATTGGAGGCGGTGTTGTCGGTCATTCCTTCAATCGCCGCGCCCGCAAAACCGAAGTTCCCCTGCGCAGGGATGGAAATATCGTCGTATTTTCCGTTTCCGTTTAAATCCTGCGTATCAATGCGCCCGTTGGGCTGGGATTCGGGGTTGTAAACGTTATTGACAAACGGATTATAGCGTTCCTCCGTGCCGTCCGGGTTGGTGAACAGCCAGCCGATATCTTCGTTTGGGGCCAAGGTGTTGCGGCAATAGATGTCTTCCGTCTTGGGTACGCCGGTGCCGCATTGGGTATCCATCCCGGTGGAACTGTCGGAGTATTCCGAAATGTTACCAAAGGTAAAGTTTACCTGGGGGCCGTTTTCTTCGCCTAACATGGTCAGCTCGAAAGACGTTTTGCTGGATAAATCCATCCCGCTGGTGCTTAAGGGATAGACGATAGAAACTTCGTCCCGGCCGGCTTCATTCAAAAAGGGCTGGCCGGTGGATTGGTCGATGGTGGTGGCGGGGAGGGTGAAATCGTAATTAATCAACAGGACTTGCTGTTTGTCGTTATAGTTGGCGATGGCGTGAGGATTGATTTCCAAGGCGGGCAGGTCCTGCGTGTCCCAATGGATGGAATTTAAGAACGCTGGTTTGCCGCTGGGGTTGGAGGCGAAAATCCATTCCCGGAAAATCATCGAACCGCCCACCTGCTCGCTGGTTTCGTTCATACTGTCCACCATGGCATAGCCAAACAAGTTTTGGTTCTTTTCGCTTTTGGCCACTTCCGCGCTGAAATCCACCGACAGCGGTTCGGCCAATTTAATGTCTTTCCCGTTAATATCCGCTCCGTATACCAAAAGGTCTTTGCCGTAATCTCCCACTTGGGGCACCGTGCTGGGCTTTTCGCCGCTTTCTTTTAAAAGCGTGGTTCCCATCACAATTTTGTCAAACAGCTGGTAATCCAGCCGGCCGCCCATTACGGAGTTGTTGGAGCTGGAGCCGGAAGTGGTATCGTAGGTGATATCAATAACGGAATTTTCGGTAATTTCATCGCCTTTATAAAACGTGATGAAACCGGAGGTATAGTCGATGTAATAATCGTTATTGCGGGTGAGGGTGCGGCCGTTTAATTTGACGCTTTCGGATTCGATAACGATGTTCGATTCGATGAAATACGTTTTGACGGTGGACTCGTACTGGATTTTAAATGCCAGGTTTTTGGAAGACGTCGGCGTCGTTCCGTAAAGGCCGGCATCGTTGATGCGGTAGGTTAAATCAAAGATACCGGTGTCAAAATCCACATTGATATAAGACGGATAACTGTAGTAGGAATTGGTAACGGCTTGGCCGTTGGCGTCTTGCAATTGCAGGATGAAGTTGCCTTTGCCGTTGTCCTGGGTGATTTTCTGCGCGCCGATGTTGTAATACGTTTTCAATTCCAGTTTGTTGGCGGTTTCCGTCGTCATCCCGGCGCCGGATACGACCGATTGGTCGTTTTCCGTCTTAATCAGTTTGATAGTATTGGGGGTACCCATTACGGAGCTTAGCTGGTTGCCGCGGGTATCGCGGTAATCCACGGCGATAACGCTTTCCGCCGTGATGCTGCGTTTAAACGTAATGATGCCGCTGGCGTAATCCACCGTATAGTCCACCCCGCGGGTGAGGAGTTCCCACTTAGCGGGATAATCGCCGCCGCCCAAAGCGTCGGTGGCGGTTTTATCCACGGGCACATAGTTGGACGAGGTGGACGAATCGTTGCTGTAATAATAAATTTCTTCCGTACCGGGGGAAATGCTGCCCATAACGGTGCGCCATTCGTCGTAGGCGGTGCGGTCCACCGGGTAGCGGACGGTGCCCTGTTCGTCAATATACGGGCGGACGTTGCCGCCGAAGGTCAAATCGTAATACGTACGGCGGATGTAGGAAGTATCCGCCAGCGAAATAATTTCCGACACGCTGCTGCCGATAAACTGCTTCTGTTTGCTGGAACCTTTCGTCTGCGAACCGATTAAATACAAATTAGCGTTTTTGTGTTGTAGGTGCATTTTGGCACCGAAGAGCTGTTTTTGATAAGCGATAAATTCCGTTTCCGGCAGGGACAGGTTGATATCGCCAAATTCCGCCAGCTGCACCAGTTCGCCGGGTTTGCCGCGGTAGGCTACGGAGATGGTTTTTTCTTCTTCGCGTTGGTCGTCGTAATCGATATCCACGAATACGCGTTCCAAAATTTTACCCTGCATTTTCAGCTGCATTTCCTGCTGCATTTCAAAGGTGCTGGTGTTGCGCTCCTCGATATCGTTATTATCGTCCGTCTTGTATTTTTGGGCGGCCATTTTAAAGCCCAGCACATACCGGCCCGTCAGCGCGATGCTGGTGCCGTAAAGCGGCAAGGAAAGAGTGGGGTTTAACAGGGTTAAATCGGGGATGGGTTCCGGCTCGTTATCCAGTTTATAGGCGCCGTCCACCGCGGTAACGGCCTGGCGCCAAAATTCGTCGGTAAATTTGAGCAGTTGGGCGTCATCCGGCGGGTCCTCTAGGGTGAGGGCTTCTTCCTCCTTGGCGGCTTGGTCTTCGGCAAAAATGGAATACTGGTCCTTGTCCACCAGGGTGTACGGCAACGATTCGGCGCCGGCTGCGGGAGCGGCAACGAATTGCACAAGCAACAACAGGGCGACAGAAAGCCGCAGTATTTTCATAAGGGGGAAAAATACCTCATTATTTCATTCTATAATATTTCCCCTTTTTCTACCGCCTAATTTTCCGTCTAAAAAAGCGCCCCCGGTTTTTAACAGGGAGCGCTTTTTAAAAAACTCAATTCTTTAAGATATTTCCACCGAAATCATTCTGTCCAAAAAGCGATGGCGGACAATTTCAAATTCCAAAAAATCGCCTGTACGTACATCCGAAAACAATTTTTCCGTATGAGCCGGGTCAAACGGCTCCGGATACTGGGGCAAGTACACTTTATGCAGCAATACTCCGTCTGCGCTGAAATGCCGCACCCACCCCACGGTTTCTCCGGGATTAAGCGTCAAAATGTTACGCCCGGAAAGCTTAAACACAATACTGCCCTTTAGATGCTGTTCATAATGCCCAATCAGCCATTCCAGCGCCTTCCTCGCCGGCACAGCAAACACCAGGCCTTTTTCCGGGTCGTGGCCGCTGTAAATACCCGCGACTTTCCCGTCCTGGTCCAACACCGGGCTGCCGCATAAGCCGTTAAAATCGATGGAAACATCCGGGCTCGACATCGCAATTTTAAACCCTTCCGCGTGCAGCACTTTCAGTTCGTCGGCCCGAGCAAATCCATTTACGGCATAAGGGGTTCCCCAGGTCACCAGTTCCCCGCCCGGCTGCGGCAGATTAGCAGCCACTTTCAACGGGCGGGCGTGCTCCGCCGCCACCGACGGCAATTCAATAATCGCCGCGTCCAAGGCATTCAACCCATAAGAACCAATGGCGTTTACCACTCCGTTATATTTGATTTCGTGCCCCGCCTCATCATACATTACCAGCGAAACGACATTGCCGGTATGCCCCACTACGTGGTAAGACACCACGGCATACAGCTTGCCCGAACCGCTGCGCACCACAAACCCGCTGCCCATCAGTTCCCCAGTGGCCCGCCCAACTACTTTCACAAGCGACTGTTTAATGTGTTTTTCCGTCTGCAGCAAGGTCGCCGCCTGCACCTGGGCCTGCGCCTGTGCCAGCCTTTGCTCCAATACTCGTTCCAGCTGCGCTTTTTCGTTTTCGGATAATAACGGCTGAGGGGCCGCCGCGGGCGCTACTTTTGTTGGAGAAGATGCAACCGGGGCCACGGCCGAGCGGACCGCCGCCGTCGCCGACGCCGCAAGAGCAGGCAGTTTTACCGAAGGCGCACCCCCCCTCAGCGGGGAAACCGTTTTTGCCGCTTGATTGGGACGCAACAAACTTTCCACAGCCGCTTTACCGGCCGGGAGTTTTTGGGCAAACAAAGAAACAGTGCTAAGCACACAACAAGCAAGCGAAATCCAAATTTTCATACTTGTATTATATCGGTCCCGGAAGGGAAATGCCAGGGTCAAAAGGCCCACCCCGCCGCTAGGCCCGGGCCTACAACGCAATTCCCCTGCCCGCCGGGGCGATATTTTGTTAGAATAAGATATATGCGTATCGGCATTTTTACCAAATATATCGCCAAAAGCCTGTTAACGTTCTTTGTGGGCGTGCTGGGGATACTTACGTTTGTCATTTTTATGAACCAGTTTATCCGTATTTTGGATATGGCTATGACGTACGGAACCAGCTGGGGATGGGTGGCGTCGTCTTTGTTAAACGTATTGCCGGACGTGTTTTGCTTAAGCGCGCCGATGGCTTTTCAAATCGCTATCCTGCTGACGTTAACCAATATGAGCGAACACGGCGAATTAATTGCCTTGCGGGCGGCGGGATTTTCGTTTAAAGAAATTATCCGGCCGCTTTTAATTTGTGCGGTTTCGCTGTCGGTTATTTTAGTGATAATGAGCAACTGGTTCACGCCGCGCAGCTACAAACGCTTGCTGGACCGCCGTGCCGAAGCCCGCAGCAAAATCACCAAAGTAAACTTGGAACCCAAAACCTTTTTAAACCTGGGCGAGTGGAATTTGTACTTGGAAAACTTGGATAAACATACCGACGAAGCCCATCAAATCCACCTCATTAAACGCAACGACGAAGGAGCCCTAAGCACCAAAGTAAACGCCGCCACCGGCAAAGTGATTTTAAGCGATACCGCCATCGGCCTGCAGTTAAAGGACGGCCAAATGCAGCGCCTGGATGAAAAAGACCCCACCTCCTTCATCGCCGCCAATTTTGACGAATATATAATGAGTATTTCGCTGTTAAAAGAACAGTTCCGCCGCCTGCGCGTAGGGGAAATGTCCTCCACCAAGCTGCTGCGCCGGATGCGCCAAATGCCGCTGGACCAGGAAACCGTCAACGAATACCGCACCGAAATCAGTATGCGCAATGTGTTGGCCATCTCTCCGATTATTTTGCTGTTTGTCAGCTGCCCGATTGGGTTTTCGTTCGGCAAGCGCACCAACAAAGGATGGGGAATGCTATACAGCGTGATTATTATCTTCACGTTCTATTTGCTGATGACGTTGGGCCTGTCGCTGGGTAAAAAATACGGCTGGCTGGCCTATCCCGGCCCGTGGCTGCCGATTATCGCCGGCATTTTTGCCGCCAAATACCTGTGGAAAAAGAGGTTGAACATCTAATGCGGATTTATTTTTACATCGCCCGAAAGTTTTGGGGGCCGTTTTTCTTTGCGCTGGGCGTGTTTACCACCTTGGTCGTGCTGGGGGATACCTTCGAAAAAATGAAGAACCTCGGCAACGGCACCACCACTATGTGGGATTTGCTTTCCTATTCCTTGGCCACTTTTCCCAACTGGCTGGCCACCATTATGCCGGTAGCCTGTCTGCTGGGGGCCATTTCCGTCATTTCGGAAATGGTGGCCAACGGGGAATGGACCGCCTGCGTGGCCGGCGGCTTTGCCCCGCGCCAACTATTCAAGCCGGTCGTCTGCTGTATTTTATTGGTGGTGCTGCTGACAATGGCCTTGCAGGAATTTGTCATCCCGCCGCTAAACGCCAAATCGGCGCAGATCTACAACACCCGCATTAATCCCTCGGCGTCTTACCACCCGGATACCGAACAAGACGTTATTTTAAAGGTTTCCCCCAACCAGATGCTCTTTGCCAAGGAAGTCAATTTAAAAAGCGGCACGATGAAACGCGTGTCTTTGGATACCTACGACGCCGGATGGGACATCGCCCACCAGATTGTGGCGGACCAGATGGTGTGGGACCCGGAAACGGAAAGCTGGCTGTTTTCCAAGGGCGTACGCCGAACGTTTTTAGACCCGATGGATACCACCGAGCAAGCGTTCGAAACGGCCGAATCGCCGGTACATTTGAACCCGTCGGAAATGTCCGTGGACCGTACGGACGGCAAACTGCTGAGCATACGGGAATTATACAAACGGATTCATTTCTTTAAACGCAGCGGACTGGCGTCTTATTCGGCGCAAACGATGATGCAATCCAAGCTGGCCACGCCGTTCGTCACGCTGATTATGTGCCTGTTGGGAATGCCGTTTGCCATCAGTATGCGCCGCAAAAGCAAAATTTTAAATATCATTGCGTCTTTGGTGATTGCATTTACGTTTTGGTGGCTGATTTCTATGTTTACATCCATCGGCGAAAACGGCTACATTAATCCGTTCCTGGCGGGCTGGGGGCCGGTGTTGTTTTTCTCGGTAGTGGTCTTTTTTGAATTTAAATGGCTAAAGCTCTGACCCCCGCCAGTCCTTCTATCTTAACCCGGCCCCGCGGCCGGGTTTTTTGTTTCTCCAAACAAAAACGCCGCCCGTAAGTTTCGGGCGGCGTTTTTTAAAAACGGCGGCGTCAGTGTGAAAGGCGGTGAATAGCCGACAGCAGTTCATCGGTATCAAACGGCTTGTACAGCACGCCGTCCGCCCCCAAACGCTGGGCTTCGGCCAAAATAGTATCCTGCCGCAGGCCGGTTACAATCAGCACCTTCACCTGCGGCATATGTTTTTTGAGTTTAGCCAAAATATCCAGTCCGTTTTCCGTCGGAAAGAAAATATCCAGCAAAATCAGCCCCACGCCGCTGCCGTCCAGCTTGGAAAACAGCTCCGCGGAACCGTTTGCTTCAAAAGCAACTTCAAACCCGGATGATTCCAGCACATTTTTAATGGCCGAACGCAAGATAACCGAATCATCCACTAATGCAATTTTTAACATGAACTCCTCTTATTTTTGATAAGGGGCAACCAATTTTTCCCCAAAATCCAGCAACGCTTGCGTATCCTTTTTGGCAGCGCTTTCCGCATAAATACGCAAAAGCGGCTCGGTACCGGAAGGACGCAAAAGCAGCCATTCATCGTTTTCAAAGATAATTTTCAGGCCGTCAAACGTCAGTGTTTCTGCCACGCGGCGGCCGTTTACTTTTTTAGGCAGTTTTTTGCGCAGTTTTTCTGCCATTACGGCTTTGTCCACCGGCTTGGAAAGCGGCAAATCCCGCCGCATATACACGGATGCGCCATACTCCTGCGCCACTTCGGCGCAGAGTTCACTGGCTTTCTTGCCGGTAGAAGCCATAATATCCAAGAAGGCCAACGCTACCGTCAAGCCGTCACGGTCGGGCAAATTGCCTTTCCAGGCGAACCCGCCCGATTCTTCTACGCCAAAAGCGACATCATCCAAATTCATCCGCTCGGCTACGTTTTTAAAGCCAACGCCTACTTCTTCAAACAACATCTCGTACTTGCGGGCAACGCGCTTAAGCAAATAGCCCATAGATACCGTCTGCACGATTTTGCCTTTGAGTTTTTTGTGCTTGATTAAGTAGTGGCACAGCACGGCGGCAATCACACACGGGGTAAGATAGGCGCCTTTTTCGTCCACCAAGGCCACGCGGTCGCCGTCGCCGTCAAAGGCTACGCCCAAGGCGGCTTTCTTTTCCAGCACGGTTTTTTTAAGCAAGGCCAAATTCTTTTCGACCGGTTCGGGCTGGCCGCCGCCAAAAGTGGGTTCGTGCTCGGAATGGAGCGCCGTCACTTGTTTTGCCGGCAGGAATTTTTCCAAATATCCTGCGGCCGAACCGTACATATAGTCGATAACTACTTTGGACTTAAACGCTTTTAATTTTTTCGCGTTTACGTGCGCCGCCACATACTTAAAATAAACGTCGGTTAAATCTTTTTGTTCCGCTTTCTGCCCATATAGGAACAAAACGGAATTTTGGTCCATAAATTCTTCCACTTCTTTCGTCACGCGCGAAGAAGCCGACCCGCCGGCCAGTTTAATTTTAATGCCGTTGTAGTGGGCCGGATTATGGCTGGCCGTGACCATAATGCTCATCCAAAATTTGCTTAAGCTCAGGCACGCCGCCACCGGGGTGGAAATCGGGCAGGAAGACAACGTCACATCGATTTTATTGGACCGAAAAATACTGGCGATGTCCGCCGCAAACAAGTCCGACATAAAGCGGCGGTCGTATCCCACAAAAATTTTAGGCAGTTTGCCGTCCTCGCCGCTGGGGGCGTTTTCGTTGATATAATCGGCCAAGGCCTGCGCCATACGGCGTACATTTTCAAACGTAAAATCCCACGCAATCACCCCTCTCCAACCGTCGGTTCCGAATTTAATCTCAGCTGCCATATACTCTCCCGTGAAAAGGTAACATTCGTCTTGCTGGCAATTTCCGTATACTTTTATAACACACAAAAGCGGCAGTTTATTTCACGGCACCCCGCCGGCCGCCGCACAAAAAGAAAAGTGGAGGTGGGGGGATTCGCACCCCCGTCCGAACATCTTCTCCAGCCGGGCGCTACAAGTTTAGCTTCGCTTAAATAACTGCCCGCTAAGCGCGAAGCGGCACGCTGGCAGTTTGGTTCGTAGGTCTTAGGCAAAGCCGGACGAACCGCGCCCGCTTTGCTGCATTCCATATAGTAACCGCGGTCCTTTTGCGTATGGAAGACACAAAAGGCGCGGTGGGACTAAGCGTTAGCCCAAGCGACTTGATTGTCGTTAGTTATTTGTTTGGCCCTATTTTAGCCGGCCTGGCCAACCGGCACTTGCTCCCGGGCGGCAACAGATACCCGTCGAATCTATTACACCCCCGTTACGGAAATTGTCAAAGAACGCTTTCGATAAATTAGCATTATATTGTATCATTTTCTTATAACAATTTTACGCACCAAAGGCAACACAAATATGTATCTAACCACTAAACCGACCGTTTACTTAATTGACGGGCTGAACTTGGTTCGCAGTTTTTTATACGAATTTGCCCGCTCGGAAGAAGAGGTGACGGCAGATTTCCTCGATTTTTTAAGCGAAATTTCGCAAGATGAACACTATGCTATGCACCAGTACGAGGTGATTTTTGACGGTTCCTTCCGCCCGGTGGGCCCGCTATACCGCGGCGGGGTGCATATTTCGTTTTCAGAGGAAGACTCGGCCGACCAAATCATCTACGAACGCGCCGGGTTTTTAAGCCAAAACGGCACGCGCGTGATTGCCGTAACGGACGACCGCCAACTCCAAGCGGCCTTAAAAAACCTGGGGGTAAAAACACTTTTCTGCCGGAAATTTTATAACGGGCTGAAAACTTTTGATAAATAGTTTTTAACTTGCACAAAAACAGTGCAAAGGTCGTAAATTTTTGTTAAAATAATTGCATAAGAGGGCTGGTGGCGGAATGGCAGACGCGACAGACTTAAAATCTGTTGACCGCAAGGTCGTGGGGGTTCAAGTCCCCCCCTGCCCACTTACAACTCCCTGCCATTCAATCTAACCCACCGGTTATAATGTATGTTAGAAGACATCAACCGTACCTTAACCAAGTGTTTCGACTGGGTTAGCACCGTTTTGCCTTTAGGGCTGAAATTTTTTGCCATCGCCGTAGCGGCTGCCGCCGTATTTTTATTCTTCGATTTGCGCACCTTGGGTGTGCTGTGTTTGCTGGCGGGTTGTTTTTGTGCCTATTTCTTCCGCGACCCGAAACGCAACACCGTATTCGCCGAGGATGAAATTGCCTGCCCGGCGGACGGCACCGTCCTTTCCATTAAAACCGAAGACGACCCCAACTCCGTCGTCATCCGCATTTTCCTGTCTATCTTTGACGTACACATCCAGCGTTCCACCGTCAGCGGAAAAACAGGCGAAATTTTCTACAACAAAGGCACGTTTCTGTTTGCCAATAACCCCGCCGCCGACAAAAACGAACGCAATTTAATCCAACTGTTTAAAAACGGCGACCCGAACAAATTTGCCCACGTAGAACAAATCACCGGCGCCATCGCCCGGCGCATCGAATGCTGGGTAAAACCCCAGCAGGAAATTAAAATCGGCGGGCATTTGGGGTTGGTGCGGTTTGGTTCGCAAGTGGCGGTATACCTGCCGAAAAACACCGTGCGCATTTTGGTAAAAGAAGGCCAAAAAGTGCAGGGCGGCATTACCGTTTTGGGGCTGTGGAAATAGAGGCGTCTATGCAAGAAGAAAACAAAGAAACCAAAGTAGTGGAACGGCTTAAACATACCGGCGCAATGACGGCGCCCTCCTTGTTTACACTGGGCAACTTGGCCTGCGGATTTTTCTCCATTTTGGCGTCCGCCCGCGGAAACTTTGTACAAGCCGGCTGGCTGATTTTGGCCGCGGCCGTATTTGATATGTTCGACGGACGCATCGCCCGTATGTTAGACGCCGAAAGCGACTTTGGGGTGGAGATGGATTCGCTGGCGGATACGGTTTCCTTCTGCGCCGCACCGGCTTTCTTAATGTACTTTTTTGTGCTTCATTTGCAGCCGCTGTGGGGGGCCCCCATTGCGTGCGTGTACACGTGTTTCGGCGTATTGCGTTTGGCCAAATTCAACGCAATGGCCCACGCGGGCGAAGGATCCAAAAAGTATTTCTCCGGCCTGCCCGTTCCGGCGCCGGCGGCGTTACTGGCTTCGTTCGCCATTTCCTATTGCATTATGGAAGGCGATATCGGCGGGCGCAATATCCACTTGTTAACGCTCTACTTGCCGCACCTGTACAATTTTGTATGGTTTGCCATGTTGATTTTGTCCTTGCTGATGGTGTCTAACATTCCGTATGCGGCGTTTAAAGCCAAACGCGAAAAACGCTTAAGCGTATGGATGCTGTTATTCATCGTGTTCTTGGTGGTAATGTTAATCCGCTTTCCGCAGGATGTGATTTTTATTGTTTTCTCCCTGTATGTTATTTTCGGCCTGCTGGCCGTACTGTACCGGGCCTTCCGCGGTATTAAAGTGGAAAAATAGTTTTAGCCGTCCAACAAAACCCCCGCTCTAAAAGAACGGGGGTTTTTATTTAGCCAAAAGTTGCTTTTACTTTACAATCGCCCAACGCGGGTCGGAATCACTTTCCAGCTGACTGACGTCCGCTCCCAAAGAAGCGCATATTTTGCGGGCATATTCATAATCTGCAGTGCCGGCGCTTGCGCCTGTACCGCACGCAATAGAAAAAGGAGACCCTGCCCGCTGGCTTAATCTGTACGCCAATAGATAAGATTTCTTTTTGGAGCGAGCGAACACGGAAGTCGTCCCTGAAATACTGTATGTAAAATGCTTGCTTTCCGGGAGGGTGATATCTAAATCCGCCAAGTTTGTTGCATAGCTGCCGTTAGCCATATAGTAGATTTCTTGCGCGTCGCGCAAATTTTTCAACGCGGATAGCGGTTCCGCCGCACGCGCTTTTTCCACCGCAATTTCGTACTTGGGCAACGCCACCGCCGCCAAAATGCCGATAATTAGGACGACAACGAGTAATTCTATCAAAGTAAAACCCTTTTTCATTAAAAACTCCTTAGCAAGTTGATTTTAGTGCTTAACTACAGCCCAATAATTAACAGCCCAAAAATCAACGCTAGGCCCAGTGTATCAAAAAAAAAAAACAAATCAAGGCCTTCCAGGCCCTGGGGCTCTGCCTCGGACAGGGTTTTGCAAAATACGGTGCTTACGCAAGAGGGAACAACTTGTTGGGGATACTTGTGCAAAAGGAGAGCCGCCCCTCCCCTTTCCTTTGCCCGCCAGCACGACTCCTGGAGCCACACTGTTCCGGCATTGTCGCGCCCTTGCACAACAGCACCGAGCCGGTGCTCCCCTTCCTTTACCCGCTAACACGACTCCTGGAGCCACACTGTTCCGGCACTGTCGCGCTCCAGCGCAACACGCCGAGCGCTTTTTGGCACTTTTTCCCGCCGGGAAAAATACCCCTTG
>CALUQD010000026.1 GCA_944322825.1 Candidatus Avelusimicrobium pullicaecorum | reverse complement strand
TATCAAAAAACCCACCCGGCGGGGAAAAACGCCGGATTTACGCTAATAGAGCTATTAGTGGTTGTTTTAATCATTGGTATTTTGGCGACGGTGGCCTTGCCACAGTATGAAATGGCGGTCTTAAAATCCCGGTTTGCCAATATGCGCCAGATTGCGGCCCAATATAAGGCGGCGGAAGAATCCTACTATATGGCTAACGGATTGTATACGACGGATATTAATAATATGGATATTTCTTTTCCCAATTGCAGCGTGGAGGAAGATATGTTAATTTGTGATAATTACTTCCAACTGGACCCGTTGAATGGAACCGGGGACAGTTCTAACCCTTCCAACGCTCGGTTACAGTTATTATATTGTCCGCCTAATGCTAAGGATTTGTCTTATGGGCAATGTCTGACTAAAGCTGAATTTCTCTATACCGTTTGGTTAGATCAATCTTCTAACCCGGGAAAAACCACTTGCACGGGTACAACGGATTTAGGTAAGAAATTTTGCAAATCGATTTCATAATCATTAGAAATCATTCGATTGCAAAACCCTCCGAGAGTCGTGTTAACGGGCCTAGAGAGAGGAGCCCAGGCTCTAGCCGTTGGCAAAAACATTCACAACTTGTCGTTCCCTCTTTGCGTAAGCACCGTATTAGGCGCCCCCTTGGCCGGGGCAGAGCTCCGCGGCCTGGAAGGCCCTGCCCCCGGCAAGGTGCCGTTTCGTTGGAGCGCGGTATTCCAAAAACAGTGTGGCTCAACCAGTCGTGTTAACGGGCCTAGAGAGGGGAGCCCCGGCTCGGGGCCCTTGATTTGTTTTTTTTTTTTGATACACTGGCCCTAGCGTTGATTTTTGGGCTGTTAATTATTAGACTGTAATTAAGCCTTTAAATCAACTTGCTAAGGAGTTTTTAATGAAAAAGGGTTTTACTTTGATTGAACTGCTGGTTGTCGTCCTAATTATCGGCATTTTAGCGGCGGTGGCGTTGCCGCAATATCAGTTGGCGGTGGACAAGGCGCGCTTTACCGAATTGCAGACCGTCGGTTCGCAGTTAAGCAAAATGGTGGAAATGTATTATATGGCCAACGGCAGCTATCCCCGCTACTGGGGCGATTTGGACATTGATATACAAGGATGTTCGGAAGGAACAACTGCTCTTTTTGATTTAACCTGCAAAAACATCCGCGTTGATTTGAATGAAAAAGATTTTTCCGGGTGGGACAGCACGGAGCGGAAAACAAATGCGGACAATAGTTCAGAGCCCATTAATTACAATCTGCGATATATTTACCGCTTTTTAAACGCTGATAATGGTACCAAGGCCGGTACGTTTGAATGCAGCGGGTTTACGGACCGTGGCAAGCGTGTTTGTAAAAGTGTGTGCGGCGCAGCATATTGTTTGATGCAATAGTTTGGGTGAAATTTAAAAAACCCCGCTTGTAAAAGCGGGGTTTTTTGCGCACAGAAAACCCCCGGCCGGGCCGAGGGTTTTTTATTAATTAAAAGCGGGGTGTCGTATTAAAATTCGGGTATTTTGCTTCTGGCGGCGGCAAACAAGATAGCGGCCGTCATACTTTGGGCGTCGGCGCAATGTTTGCCGGCGATATCAAACGCGGTGCCGTGCGTGGGCGAGGTGCGCAAAAACTTCAGCCCGGCCGTAATGTGTACAATCGGTTCGCGCGCCGCCAGCTTGAGGCCCAACAAGGCTTGGTCGTGGTACATACACAAAATACCGTCGTATTTGCCTTTGGCGTGTGCGGCCCAAAGGCTGTCTGTGGGGAAAGGCCCTTCCGCGTGCAGCCCCTTGCGCTGGAGGGTGCGGATGACCGGTTCCAACACGGCGTGCTCCTCCGTGCCGAACTGTCCGTTGTCGCCCGCGTGCGGGTTCAAGGCGCAAATGCCAATGCGCGGATGAGAAATGCCCAGCCGGTTCAGCGCTTGCACGAAATGCCGCGCGGCTCCCGCCACCCGGGAACGGGTAATGATGTGGGGCAAATCGGCGATGGCAAAATGTTCGCTGACCAGCGCGCAGCGTATCGGCCCGCTGACAAACATCATTAAACCGTCCTTGCCAGCTCGTTCGCGCAGGAGTTCCGTATGGCCCACATAAGGAATGTTCCCCAGGGCCCAGCTTTGTTTGGAAATGGGAGCCGTCACCAAAGAACAGCCGGTGCGTACGGCTAGTTTACAACCGAGTTCTACCGCTTTAAAAGAGGCCAGCCCGCCTGCTTCGGTCGGGCCGTGCGGTGCGTCCTGCAAGCATTCGCAGGAATCCATACTGATTAGACGTGCCAGACGGTCAGTAAACCCGGCGCGAAAAAGCGAGCACGGCTCCCCGATGACAATCGGGGAGCACGCGTGCTGCACTAAAGGGCTTTGTAATGCTTTAACCGTTACTTCCGGGCCGACTCCTAACGGGTCGCCGGCGGTTATAAATACAACAGGTTTCATGAATTGTCCGAATACAATTAAACTCAAAAAGGAGGTGAGGAACCGTTTTGCCTTTTAGGTATAACTAATTGGACAAAATTTCCAAGCCGCTATTTTTTAGCAGGTTTAGCTGCTTTTTCGTCGGCTTTGGCGTCTTTTTCAGCGTCCGCTTTTGCCTGCGCTTCTTTTTGGGCGGCTTCCAGCAACGCGTCGGATTCGTATGTGATGGTCACTTTTACATCCGCTTTGTTGTAGAGATCTTCGATATATTCGGCCATAGCCAGCTGTACGCGCTGTTGGGCGATGTACTGCGCCAAATCTTTGGCGATATCGTCGTAAGAAATAGATCTCTCGGCCCGTTTTTCCTTGATTTTGATGATGTGGTAGCCGATGTCGCTCTTAATCGGGTCGCTTACTTTGCCGACGGCTAACGAGAAGGCCTTTTCGTCGATGGCTTTGGGCGCTACGCCTTTGATTAAAATCATATCGCCGCCGCTGGCCAAGGCGTTTTTGTCTTCGGTGTATTTTTTGACCGCTTCGGAAAAGTCCATCCCGCCGTCAATTTCCTTTTTAATTTGTTTGGCCAAATCTTCCTTTTTCTTTACGTCTTCGGGCTTCATATCTTTCGTAACCGCTAAGTAGATATGCCCAATGCGCACTTGTTCGCCGGTGAGTTGTTTGAGCTTGGCGGCAATGGCCTGCGCTTCTTTGAGTTTGGCCGGGTCTTCTTTTTCCAACGCTTTCATTTTTTTGGTATTGTTTTTCATTGCCGCTTCCACATTGGCGTAGAGGGCTTTAGCGTCGGCTTCTTCCACCGGTTTGACGGTAACTTTCAGCTTTTCTTCCATTAATTTGCGCACGGCGATGTCTTTGGAAAGTTTGTTTTTGTACGCTTTAAAGCTCATTCCTTGTTTTTTGAGCGCTTCGTTAAAGCGTTTATCTGCGCCCTTTTCGTCCGGTTTGCCGGTTTTTTCGTCCACGATAAAACGCGCTTTAATTTCGTTCACGCCGGCGTCAATTTCCGAGTCTTTTACTTGGATTTTTTCTTCTTCTGCGGCCTGGTATAAGAGTTCTTTAGAAATTAACTCTTTTAATACTTCGCGGCCCAAAATATCTTTGGCGTAAGGCTGTTCTAAAAATTGCGGCGCAGCCAATTGATATTGTTCTACGACGCCATCTAAATAGGTGTCGTATTCGGAAGCCAATATCGGACGTCCGTTGACTGTGGCAACAGAGGATTCCATCACCTTGGCCTGCAGGTTCACCCCAACGGCCGCTAAGAGAACGGCCAAAAACAGTTTATTCGCTTTTTTCATATATCACAACCTCGTATTTATTTTTTAAAGAGTCTAACACATTGTCCAGTTTTTTATCTTGCAATACTTGGCGGATGCGCGGCTCGGCATCTTTGCGCGAGAGGCGCTTGTCGCTCGTTTTCATTATTATATGAAATCCCTGTGAAGTTTTGAAGAAGCCCTGCACACTGCCGGTAGGAGAGTTGGCCGCGATGACCTCGATATCCGGCAGGTATTCCCCCGGCATAAACGACAGTTGGCGCAGCGCTTCGGGCGCTATGCTGTACTGGCGTTCCAGCTCTTTCCAGCGTTTGGGCGAGGCTTTCAGCGCGCGGAGTACTTGGTCGGCCGTTTGGGCATTGTCGATGATGATTTGCTTGACCGTCATTTCGTACGGATACTTTTTATAATAGGTATTGATTTCTTCGTCCGTTACCGCGGTGTCGCCTTTTTCTTTTAATTCGTTGTACCACAGTTGTTCCAGGGTTTGGGCGGCAAATTCGCGGTAGATGTCTTCCAGTTGTTTGCGTTTGTCCTCCATAATGGAAAGGTACACGTCGGATTGGTCCAGTTCTTCGTCTTTGGCGGCGAGGGCGATTAGTTTTTCGCGCGTGATGATTTGCAGCAAATTTTGCCGGCCGATGGGGGTTTGGGCAAATTCGCGGTCCTCGTCGGATAACAAGGCCATACGCGCGGCGACGTCTTGTTCCGTAATCGTTTCTTTGCCTACGCGCGCGGCGGTTTCGTTGGAGGAGGAAGGGGCTGCTTGCTGGCAGCCGCAGGCCGTTGCTAACAAAACGGCTAAAATCAACCGGTTTCTCATATTCATATACTATATCATTTTTGCGGTTTTAAAATTCTTTCAAAAAAGGACAGGGCTTCCCGCGTGAAGGCCGCCGGGTCCTTGCCGTCCGGCGCGGCTAAATGCAGGCCGTCGCCGTTTTTGGATTTGATAAATTCCACGTGTTCTGCCCCAAAGCGGTTGAACAGTTCCCCCGGCAGGTTGGGCGGCATTTGAAAGCGCCGCGTAAACAAAAGCTCCAATTTCCCGTCCATCCAATCCACGTGGTAGATTTCCAGCGCGCCCGCCCGGGAAGAAAGCCGGAACAGTTCCGTTAAATTTTTTACTTCCTGCGGCAGCGGGCCGCTTAAATCCTGCAGACGCGCCAAAATCGTTTGGGTTTTTGCTTCGTCGGCGTCCATTAGTTCCTTATAGTATTTTAAGCGGTCGGCGTCGTCGGGCACATAATCCGGCGGGATGTAAGCCGGCACGGGCAGATTTATTTTGGCGCGCAGGGTGCGTTCTGTGCGTTCGCCTTTTAGCTTTTTGACTTCCGCCGCCACCAAATCGCAGTACAAACTTAACCCTACTTCGTTGACGTATCCGTGCTGTTTGACGCCTAGTAAATCGCCCGCGCCGCGGATTTCCATATCCCGCAAGGCCAAGCGGAACCCGCTGCCCAGTTCGCCAAATTCCAGTAAGGCGGCCAAACGCTGGCGGGCTTCTTCGGTAGGGTCTTTTTCTTCTTTGGGTTTCCAATAGACGGCGGAGAGGTCGGCATAGTTGTTGTCGGTTTCTTCGGGTTTTTTGAACAGCCAGTCCGGGTGGAACAGATAGCAGTAGGCTTTGGTGCTGCCGCGCCCGATGCGCCCGCGCAGCTGGTAGAGCTGGGCGAGGCCAAAGTTTTGGGCGTTTTCTACAATTAAGGTATTGGCGTTGGTGATATCGATGCCGGACTCGATGATGGTGGAGGCCAGCAGAATATCGTATTTGCCTTGGTTGAAATCCCACAACGTTTGCTCCAGTTCCTTTTCGTCCATCTGGCCGTGCGCCATACAAATACGCGCCTGCGGAACGAGCTGTTTTAAAAATAAATAGCGCGACTGCATACTCTGCACGCTGTTGTAAACGTAATAAATCTGTCCGCCGCGGGCGAGTTCCTGGTTGATGGCGGCGGCCGCGAGGTCGTTGTTCCACGAAGTAACCACTGTTTTAATCGGCGTGCGGCCGCGGGGGGGCGTGTCTATAAGCGAAATATCGCGCAGGGAAGAAAGCGATTGGTTGAGCGTGCGCGGAATGGGGGTGGCGCTGAGCAAAAGCGAGTGGACGCCTGCGCTGGCCGCGCGGATTTTTTCCTTCTGTTTGACGCCGAAGCGGTGTTCTTCGTCGATGATGACGAGCCCCAAATCGTGGAAAACGATATCTTTGCTCATCAGCCGGTGCGTGCCGATGATGATATCGCACACGCCGTTTTTCAGTTCCGCGATGACGGATTTCTGTTCCTTGGCGGTTTGAAACCGGCACAGCATACGGACATTAACCGGAAACCCGGCCATACGTTTGGAAAACGTTTTATAATGCTGGTCCGCCAAAATGGTGGTGGGCACGAGCACCATCACTTGTTTGCCCGAGAGCGCCACCTTCAGCGCGGCGCGCATGGCCACTTCCGTCTTGCCAAAGCCTACATCGCCCACCAGCACGCGGTCCATCGGTTTGGGGAGGTCCAAATCGTGCAGGGTGTCTTTAATGGCTTGTTCCTGCCCCGGCGTGAGCACATAGGGAAAAGAGTCGGCAAATTCTTGTTCGATGCGGCTGTCACCCGGCACTTCAGGCGCGGGGGAAGCCTGGCGCAGGGCCTCCAATTTTAAAATTTCTTTAGCCGCTTTTTGGGCTTCCTCTTTGACGCGTTTTTTTACGTCTTTCCACGCCACGCCGCCCAAGGCCGACAGCGCCGGCCGCTTGCCGCCGGCACCAATGTATTTTTGTACTTTTTTAAAATCGTACATCGGCACATACAGCCGGCTGCCGCGGCGGTATTCGATAATTAGGCAGTCGGTGGGGTTTTCTTCCGCGTCCAATACTTCCAATCCCAAGTAGCGGCCGATGCCGTGTTCTTGGTGCACCACATAATCGCCGGCCTGCAACTCTTTAAAACGGACGCGCTTGGCGCCTTCTACGTCGAAGCGTTTTAAAACGCTGGCGGTATTGTAGCGGCGGTTTAAAATTTCGTTGCTGGTGATTAAAGCAAAATGGTCTGCCGGACTGTAAAAACCTTGGGTAAGGGGGGAAATTTTGAAAAGCGATTTTTTGAGGTGCGGGTAATCCGCCGCCAGTTCCGTCATACGGTCCAGTTCGCCGCGGTTTAAACAGCAGATGCTGACCGTCATCTCCCGTTCCTGCAAGGAAGCTGCTTCCCGTTCCAATAGGGCCATATTGGCATTGAACGCGATATTGGATTTAAGGCCGCAGTCTATACCGTCGGCCGCGGGGAGCAGGGTGGTAATGGCGCAGGAGGGGTAGTCCTCCAAAGGAAATTCTTTATCCGGCTCGTCAAAAATGTATTGATAAGCGGACGTGTAATCCGCCAGCGCGGCCGGGGTATTTTCAAAAGACAGGGCGATGATAACCGCTTCGTCCACGTGTTCTTTGGTGTTTTGGGTGTCCAGGTCGAAGGCGCTGATGACGTCCACGCGGTTGCCCGCAAAATACAGGCGCAAAGGTTCGGGGCGGTTTAAACAAAAAATGTCCACCACGCTGCCGCGTGCGGCGTATTGGCCGGGCGTTTCGGCGTAATCTTCCCGCGTGTAACCGGCGTTTTCCAAACGGTCCAGCAGTTCCTGGCGGCGCATTGTATCGCCGCGGTGCACCACAAACAGCCGGTCTTTAAACTCTTTCGGGTCCGGCAGGGGGGTGTGGAGCATTTCATATGATGTGCTAAACAGCCGCGGGCCGGAAGCCGGCGCGAGCAGCGAGTAAAGCGCGTTTAACCGCCCGGTATCGGTTTCCGGCAGGTGGAAAACTTGTGCGCCGCGCGGGGCAAATTCGTGCGCGGCGTTGTCGAAATCGTCGGTATCGGAATTCGTAACGAACAGGGCGTTTTGCCCGTTGTTTAAGTATTTTTGGCAAACAAAATACGCCTTTGCGGCGCCGTTGGGCAGGCCGTAGTAACGGGTAAAAGACGGATTTTGTTTGTCTGTCATACGTCACACGCGTTATCCGCGCGGGCGCACGGACGCGCTAGAAACTCTGCGGTTCCGTGCCCGAGATAAACGCTTCCAAAAATTTATTGCGTTCGGTGGGCATTGCCAGTTTGCCTGTGTTCGGGTTGATGTACGCAAAGGAAATGCCTTCCGGTACGGCAAAATCTTCGTTGGGTTCGTCTTTTAAAATTTCTTGCATAATGGCGGTCCACCAGCGGGCGGTGGTGCTGCCGGTAAAGCGGGCGCCGTTTTCGTGGGAGGAGTCGTCGTCATAACCCATCCAGGCGGCGGCGGCTGTGTGGGGCGTCATCCCTACGAACCACATATCGCGGTGGCTTTGGGTGGTGCCGGTTTTGCCCGCGATGTTGCGGCCCAGGCGCGATACATACGCGCCGCTTCCGCGCTGCACGACGCCTTTCATCATATTAATTAACAGGTAAGAGTCCTGCGGCGAGAAAGCCGCTTCTTCCATAGGGATATGCTGTTCCAGCACGCGGCCGTTGGCGTCTTCCACGCGTTCGATATAATAGTTGTCGGTATGAATGCCGCCGTTGGCAAAGGTGGTTAGGGCGGCCAGATGTTCGTCCATCGCCACCACGCTTACGCCCAAGGCCAAGGCCGGCACACGCGGCAGCGCGGCGGTAATGCCCGCTTTGCGCGCCACGCGCACAACGGACGGTACGCCGATGGCGTCAATTAAATTGACGGCTACTAAGTTTTTGGATTTTTCCAACGCTTTTCTAAGCGTAATCCAGCCTTCGTTGCGGCCGCCGTAGTTTTGCGGCACCCAGACGCTGAAATCTTTGCTGGAGATGAAGGATTGTTTGGCCAGGTCCAAGGAATACAAATCGGAATTTTCATCAAAGGTGTGCCAGTTCTTGCCGTCGTAATAGAACATTGTCGGCAAGTCTTTGACCAAGGTGGCCGGCGTGTAGCCTTTTTGCAGGGCCGCCATCCACACATACGGTTTAAAGGAAGACCCCGGCTGGCGTTTGGCCTGCGTGGCGCGGTTGAATTTGCTTTCATCAAAGCCGCGTCCGCCCACCAGCACGCGCACCGCCCCGGTTTTTACGTCGCGCACCATAAAGGCCCCTTGCAGGCGGGGATAATCCACTTGTTCTTCGGCGGAATTTTCGGCGTTTTCTTCCGGCTGTTCGGCTTCGGGGTCGGCCTCGGTGTCGTTGGGGTCGATTTCAATGCCCAACCCTTTGGCCACCTGTTCGTCGTACTGTTGGAGGTACTCGTTCATAATTTTTTCGGCCGCGGCCTGCTGGTCGATGTCTATGGTGGTATAGATGTTTAAGCCGGCTTTCCATAACACGTCCATCCCGTATTTGGGTTCCAAAATGCGGCGGATGTGTTCGATAAAATACTGTCCGGGTGCGGCTTCCGGCACGGGCGGTTTTTCGGGCAAGGGTTCCTGTTTGGCGGTTTCCAGCTCTTCTTTAGTAATGTAATTTTGCTCGTACATTACGTCCAGCACCAAATTGCGCCGCTGGCGGGAAAGTTCCGGGTTGGCAAACGGGTTATAACGCCCCGGGGCCGGGATAAGCCCCACGATAAGGGCGGCCTCGCCGGTGGTTAATTCGTTTAATTCTTTGTCGAAGTATTTTTTGGCGGCGGCTTTTACGCCGTAGGCGCCGCTGCCTAAGTAAATTTCGTTTAAATACAGCTGTAAAATTTCACGCTTGCTGAACTGGTGCTCAATTTGGATGGCCAAAATGATTTCGCGGATTTTGCGGATGATTTTCTTTTCCTGCGTCAAAAACACGCCGCGGGAGAGCTGCTGGGTAAGCGTGGAAGCGCCTTGCTTGGCTTTGCCGGTCATCAAGTCGTAAAGCAGCGCGCGCAAAATGCCTTTTACGGAGAAGCCGGGGTGGGAGAAAAATTCCCGGTCTTCCATCGCCACAACGGCGTTTTGCAAATCGACGGGGATTTCGTCCAGCGGGACCATACTGCGTTTTTCAATGGAAAATTCGTGGATCAGTTTATTGTTGCGGTCAAAGACCTTGGTGGTGAGGGAAGGGGTATATTCTTCCATTTCGTACACGGGCGGCAGGCCGGAAAAAATGTAGCGCATAAAAACAGCGCTTAAAATAATCAACAAAAACAGCCCCGCCAGTACGGAGAAAATCATCGGTTTTGAAGTGATAAAATTTTGCAGGTGTTTACGCATACACTAAATTATATCAAAAATGCCCTCATTTAACTGTTTGTATGCGGGGAAAGCCGGTAGTAAAAAAAGGCGAAACTATTGTAAAATGATAAATAAGGTGTATTAGAGGCCGCTTATGATGAAAAAACGAATTTCCGAGAAAAAGGAAGAACGTTGTCGCGTTTTCTCCTGTCCTCAATGCCAGTCCGGTTCCTGCGGGCAAATGGATGAGAAATCTTTTTCTGCCATAAGAACGCAGGACTTGGAGTCCATTAAAAAAAACGGGGTCGAAGGGTACGATGTGGTGGCCGTAATCGACGCCGGCACCCACCAGGCGGTTATTTTCAGCAATCTCTCGGGCCGGATTGCGCCCGAAGATTTGCAGGAAGACCGCTCTGTCCACCAGCGGGCTTTTAAGCAAGCCCTGTCCGGCCAGACCCAGCACTACGAATGGGGACTGGAAAAGGCCGACAAACATTATTTCTACCAAACGACGCTCATTCCCCTGCGCGGGGAACACGCGGAAGTGGAAAATGTCCTTTCGCTTACGCGCGACATTACCCATTGGGGCGGCGCGTATCAAGGCGGTGATATCCTGCGGGAAGGTACCCCGCCGCGGACGTTTTCCCAGATTTTATTGGCTGCCCGCGAGGCCGAAAAGAAAGAAATTTCCAAAGCGCTGCACGACGAAATTGGCTCGGCCGTGGTTATTTTGACGGCGCTTTTAAGCCTGGTGAAAGCGAGCGTAAAAGAAGGCGACCGCAAACAGGCCCTGGCCGATATCGCCAAATTGGACGCACAGATTAAAGACAGTATTGAACGGGTAAAAAATATCGTTGTTTCCCTCCGTCCGCCCAGCTTGGAAAACGACGGCGCCTTGGGCGGTTCCATCCGGGAATTGTTGGAAAATATCAGCGGATACGTGCATATCCCGTATACGTTTGAATACAAGCCGTCCGCCAGCGAAAACGGCATCTCCGACAGTGTAAAAATTTTGCTTTACCGCATTGTGCAGGAAGCGTTAAATAATATCGTTAAACACGCCCGCGCCAAAAGCATTTATGTGCTGCTGGATCGGACGGGCGATCAGATCCGTCTGATTGTGCAGGACGACGGGATTGGTTTTAAACAAATTAAACAGCGTTCTATCCGCAAGGTAGGCTTGCTCGCTATGAAAGACAGCGTGCGCTTGTTAGGCGGGAACATTTCTATTAAAAGCGAGCCGGGCAAAGGCACCCGCATCGAGGTCGTGTGTCCGTGCGTCGTATATGGGGGAAAAGAATGAAACGAAAAATTGTGTTGGCGGACGACCATGCCATTGTGCGCAACGGTGTGCGGGCGGTGTTGGAAAAACTCGGTAAAAATATGGAAATCGTGGCCGAGATTTCCAACGGGAAAGACTTGGTGGACTATGCCCAAAAACACGGTGCGGACGTGGATGTGTATGTGGTGGATATATCTATGCCCGTGTTAAACGGCATTGAAGCCGTGGAACGCATCGTTAAACGCAACCCCGAAGCCAAAGTGGTGATGCTGAGTATGTACGACGATCGCGTGTCGGTGGAAAAATCCCTTAAAGCAGGCGCCAAAGGGTTTATCGTCAAAGTTTCCACTGCCGACGAAATCGTGGACGCTATTGAAGAAGTCGCCTCCGGGCGGTTTTATTTGTGCAGCAAAGTATCTAAATATATCGTGCAAGGCTTCTTGGGAAAAACGTCCTCCCGCAGGCGCGACGTTACCGGGCTGACCCCGAAGGAAAAAGAAGTGCTGCAGCTGATTGCCGAAGGATACAGCAGCAAACAGATTGCCAAATCGTTTAATTTGTCGCTTAATACCATCCACGTGCATCGCAACAACATTATGAAAAAACTCGGCATCCACAAACAGGCCGAGCTGGTGCGCTACGCCATCAAAGAAGGCATCGCCCAGTTATAAGGAGCTTATGCGTATCATAGCCGGAACCGCCCGCGGGCGGAGGATATTTTCCGTTTCTAAAAATCTGCCGGTAAAGCCGATTTCGGACCGGATTAAGCAGTCGTTATTTGATATTTTGCGCCCGCGCATTACGGGCGCCATTATGCTGGATTTGTTTGCGGGAACGGGGAATGTTTCGTTGGAGGCGCTTTCCCGCGGGGCCCAGAAAACCGTAATGGTGGATAAGGAACCCGCTTGTATTAAAAACATTCACCGCAACTTGGAACATCTGGGCTTTGCCGACCGCGCCAAAGTGTTGCGCGGCGACGTGCTAAAACCGTTGGATTGGCTTTACCCGTACAGCGATAACGAAGGGTACGACATTATTTTTATGGGCCCGCCTTACCGCGATATTAACAATAAAATGTTGGCGTTTTCCCAACCGGCTTTGGCCAATGTGGCCGCGGCGCGGCTGTTGGCGCCCAATGGGATTATCGTGCTGCAAACCCACAAGACGGAAGAATTTGAAGTCCCCGCAGAATTGGAAATTTACCGTGTGGAAAAATACGGCGATACGCTGGTGCATTTTTTGCGCGCCGCCCAAAAACCGAAAGAGGACGCCCATGTATAGCGACGTATACGAGCTGAACTATTCTAAAATTAAAACTTACCAGGAATGCCCGGTTCTGTACAAATATAAGTATATGGAAGGCAAACGGGAAGGGTTGGTGCCGGCGTCTTCGCTGGGGGTATCCATCCACCGCGCGCTGGAAGAATACCACCGCAATTCCAATGACCCGTCGGAACTGTTGTCGTATTACGACGACTGTTGGCTGGGCGCCGGTTATGCCAGCGCCGGCGAACAAATGGAATGGTATTTGAAGGGCAAAAAGATGTTGGAAACCTACGCCCAGGCCGAGTACGAACGCAAAACCACGGTGGACAGCACGGAACGCGAATTTATCTTCCAGGAAGGGCAGTGGACGCTGCGCGGTAAAATTGACCGCATTGACAAGCACCCCGACGGAACTTGGGAAGTTATCGATTACAAAACAGGTACCGATGTGGATTTGTCTTTGCCGGTGACGGATTCCCTGCAGCTGGGGATTTACGCCGTCGGCGCGCGCCGCGCGTGGAATATGCAAAAAGGAATGGCCACGTTTTATTTTGTGGCGTTTAATCAAAAAGTAAGCGCGCCCTTTGACGCGTTTGACGAAAAGAAAATTTTGGATACGTTTATGGATATCGGCAAAAAAATAGAAGTAAATGATTTCGAGCCCAACCGGGAACATTGCGTGGCGTGTCCGTTTAATACGCGGTGCGAACATTCCTCGGTCAAGCCGCCGCAAGAAGCGTAATCCTACATCTTACTCCCCGCCTTTCGGGGCGGGGTTTATTTTTTGGGGAACAGGATGAAAGACTTAATCAAAAAAGCAAAACGCATTGTTATTAAATTTGGAACCAATGCCTTAAGCACCGAAAACGGCGATCTGGCGTTGTCGCGCTTGTATTCTTTTATGGAAGACATCGCCGCCCTGCGCGCACAAGGAAAGGAAATTATGGTAGTCACTTCCGGCGCGGTGGGGATGGGCAAGCGCCGCTTGGGGCTGACGAGCGCGCCGGAGGTGGTGTCGTTAAAGCAGGCGTGTGCGGCGGTGGGGCAAATCAGCCTGATGAAATTTTACGAAGATGGCTTTAAACAGCTGGGCCTGGTGGCGGCGCAAGTGCTTTTGACGGAGGACGATTTTGCCCACCGCAGCCGCTATTTAAGCTTGCGCGATACGCTAAACCGCCTGCTGGAGCTGGGCTGTATCCCGGTGATAAACCAAAACGATACGGTTTCCACCAACGAAATCCGCGGGTATAAGGAAAAGGGAATCAAAGTGTGTTTTGGCGACAACGATAAACTTTCCGCTTTGGTGGCTTCGGGGATGGACGCGGACCTGCTGTGCATTATGAGCGACGTGGAAGGCCTTTTTAACGGGGACCCGCGCAAAGACAAAAACGCCAAACTGATTGACGTGGTAAAAGGGGTCACGCCGGAAATTGAGTCACTGGGGTTTTGCGCTTCTTCCCGTGGGCGCGGCGGAATGAAAACGAAACTGGAAGCCGCCAAAGTGGTCACACGTTCGGGCGCGGCGATGGTGATTGCCTACGGCAAACGGCCGGGGGCGGTAGCTTCGGTGTTCGGGCCCGATTTTAAAGGCACGCTTTTCCTGCCGGTGGAAGATTTGCCCGGCAAAAAATTATGGCTGGCCTACGCCACGAACGTATCGGGCGGGGTAACCGTCAACGCGGGGGCCAAAAAAGCCGTGTGCGAAAAAGGTTCTTCGCTTTTGCCGGCGGGCATTGTAGCCGTCGGGGGCGAGTTCGAAGCGGGCGACGCTATTTCCATTTTGGATGAAAAAGGCGTGGAATTTGCCCGCGGCCTGGCGAATTATTCCGATAAAGAATGCCGCAAAATTGCCGGCTGCCGCTCGGAAGAAATCGCCAAAAAAATCGGTTATAAAAACTATGACGAAGCCGTCCACCGCGACAATATCGTCTTACTGTGAGGAATTTTGATATGAACGTATCGGAAATGGCCGCCCGGGCCAAAGAAGCCTCGTACATCCTGGCCGCGCTGTCGCCGGAAGCCAAGGACCGCGCTTTAAATGCAATGGCTTGTGCAATGCGTGTGCACGCAGACGAAATTTTAGCCGCCAACCAGCTGGACTTGCAGGAAGCCCAAAAAGCCGTAGCCGCTGGCAAAATGAAACCCGCTTTGTACGAGCGGTTAAAACTGACACGCGAAAAATTGGAAACGGTTATCAAAGGCGTGGAAGAATTGGTGGAATTGCCGGACCCGGTAGGGCGTGTATTAGCCGCCACGGAACTGGACGAAGGACTTTCCTTGTATAAGATTTCCTGCCCGATTGGGCTGATTGGCGTGATTTTTGAAGCCCGCCCGGATGTGGTGCCGCAGATTGCCGCGCTGGCGGTAAAATCCGGCAATGCCGTGATGTTAAAAGGCGGGCGCGAAGCGCTCCACACCAACGACGCAATGGCAAACACGCTCAAACAAGCGTTGGCCTCGGTGCCGGGTTACCCGGCAGACGCGCTGCAGCTTATCCACACGCGCGAAGAAGCTGCTGAAATGCTGGCGTTGGACCCATACTTCGATTTAATCATTCCCCGCGGCGGCAACGCGTTGATTGCGTACGTAAAAGCCAACACCAAAATCCCGGTGCTGGGCCACGCGGACGGCGTATGCCATATTTACGTGGCGCCGTCTGCCGATGTGCAAATGGCCTGCCGCTTGTGCGTGGACGCCAAAACGCAATATCCGTCGGCCTGCAACACGATGGAAACGCTTCTGTTGGATGAACGCTGGCCGGAGAAAAACAAGAAGGCGTTGCTGTCCGCCTTGCGCGAAAACGGCGTGGAACTGTTCGGCGGGGATGATATCGCCGCGCTGGCCCCGGTGGCTGGCCCGGTGGCGGATTGGCATACCGAATACGGCGAGAAAAAACTTTCCGTCAAACACGTGAAAAACGTGCTGGAAGCGGTGCAACACATCAACCGCTACGGCTCGCACCATACCGATTGTATTTTGACGGCGGAACACGACGAAGCCCAAATTTTTATGGACCTTGTGGATTCTGCCGGCGTGTATCATAACGCTTCCACCCGCTTTGCCGACGGCTACCGCTACGGTTTTGGGGCCGAGGTGGGCATCAGCACCGGCAAAACGCACGCGCGCGGGCCGGTGGGGCTGGAAGGACTGACGATTTATAAATATAAGCTGTACGGAAGCGGCCAAATCGTGGCCGACTATGTCGGCGCAAACGCCAAACCGTTTACGCATAAAAAAATAGGAGCAATCAAATGAAACTGGGTTTTATCGGCGCGGGCGAAATGGGCGGCGCTATTATTAGGGGCCTTTTAAAAAGCGGCTGGCCGAAGGAAGATATAGCCGCGTCGGTTCATTCGCAGGCGTCGGCCGAACGTTTGTGCGCGCAGTATGGCATTGGTGCCGGCACGGATAATATGCAAACGGCTAAACAGGCGGATGTCATTTTAATTGCGGTAAAGCCTGGCGTTGTTTCGCAGGTATTGGCGGAAATCCAACCGCTGGGGGCCAAAACCGTGATTTGTATGGCTCTGGGCTGGACGTTGGAAAAATTACAGGCCGCCTTGCCCGGTTGGCCGGTTGTGCGCATTATGCCCAACACGCCGCTTGCCTTGGGGGAGGGCGTGACGCTGTTTGCTTTTGGGGAGTCTGTGTCGGCGGCCGAACGCCAAGCGGCCGAAAGTATTTTTGCGCGTTTGGGCAAAACGATAGAACTGCCCGAAGCGTTGTTTGACGCGGGTACGGCTGTTTCGGGTTCTGGACCGGCATTTGTGTACGCTTTTATCGATGCGCTGGCTCAAGCCGGTGTGAAGCAAGGCCTTTCGGACGAACAGTCCCTCACGCTGGCGTTGCAGACGGTAGTGGGAGCGGCGAAAATGGTGGAGCACGAACATATCCCGCCTGCGGAGCTGGCGCAGAAAGTGGCTACGCCCGGCGGCTGTACGGCGGCGGGTATGAACGTATTAAAAACTACCGGAATGGACGAAGCCTTAGCTAAAACCATTGCGGCTACGGTGGCCAAAGCCCAGGAGTTTGGCAAAAAGTAAGGGATTTACGAGGTATGCAAAAACGGAACGGAAAAATTTTCTGTTCCGTTTTTTGTTTTTAAAACAGAGGGCAGAAGAAATTTTTATGCGGGGCGGTGCGGCCTCTGGCCCTTGGCAGGAACATCCTCAACTAGTTGTTCCCTAATTGCGTAAGCACCGTACCTGACGCAACCCTGTCCGAGGCAGAGCTCCGCGGCCTGGAAGGCCGTTGCGTAAGGGTACGACATTCCGAAAGCAGTGTGGCCCCGCTAATTGTGTTAGCGGGCCTAGAGAGGGGAGCCCAGGCTCTGGGCCTTTG
>CALUQD010000025.1 GCA_944322825.1 Candidatus Avelusimicrobium pullicaecorum | reverse complement strand
CACGGGTTCAGCCGCACGCTTACGGGCGTTTCGTGTTCAAACGACTGCACAAAACGTTCCCAACGCGCCGCGCCAAATAATCGGGAGGTATATTCAGTGAATTCTTGCGGAAGACTCATAAGATACTTTATTGTACAATTATTTCTGTAAAGTTATCGATAAACGCCCCGAACTGAGGGACAAGTACGATAAAGAGAAGCAAAACACACACAGCATCGGTAATCTTAAAAATACATTTAGGTTTCACTCCCGTCAGCACGCTCCTCTTCCTTTTGCGGATTTGTTGGAGTACAAAACAAAGGAACTTTTGCGCCACATATAAGGGCACAAGCGATTCTGAACTCTGCCATATGGACGCCGAGCACAGAAAACCAAGACAAAAAGAATAAAACCCATAGGTATACTTAGAGGGGAAAGCAGGCTCCCCGCATTTTGCCTAATTAGCAGGGAGTGTCTGGTAAGGGATAATTGGTTTCTTCTTTAGCCATCAAAATTTTTTATCTTTCCAGAAAGAATCGTCTGTTAATAATGCTAAAAGTAGTTTAATGGGCAAACATTCAAGAAATTCAGGAAGCCAGTGTTCCAGATCAGTAGCACAAACAGGTTGAGAACAGAAAACACATAAAACATTAGAAGATTTACGATGACAAGAAGCCAAAAGTTTCACTTTCCACTTATCATTATGCCACGTTAGCTCTTCTTCCTTTTTGTCCAATTTCCCCAGCAATATTTTACCTTGACTAAAGAGCATTTCCATTTGCTTTGTTATTCTATCAAAAATAAGGCTCGCCATTTTTTGTTTATCCGGAATTTCAATATGAAAAAAGAAAGGGAGGATTTCGTCAGGGCCACACTGAAACCCCGGTTTCCCATCATTTTCCAACAACCATTCTAAATGTATTTGTTTCCGGTCGGGATGTCTTATCTGCAGCCAATCATTTTCAACATTCTGCGGACTCTCACAATACTCCAATGCGGAAGAAATATATTTTTCACCGCTATGCTGTATTTGCTTAAATAACATTTGATGCCGAAAGGTTTTAATGACGCTCATATGCATTTTAGATAAATTAAATTGAGCTTCCTTTACAGCCTGGCTGTATTCTTCCACGGCTCTATAATGTTGAATAAAATCAGTCATATTATTTCTCCGTTATAAACTGTTCACAAAAAGCACGATACACCGCTTGATTAATAGCCGAATCCTGCGGGCGTAAACCGGAACGAAATTCCAAGTATTCTATATACTGTTCCAAAGCAGCAATCAACTGTTGTTGTCCATAAGGACATTGGGGCAATATTTGTTCTTTCAGCCAAGGTATAAGGTCAAACTGATAACTTAATTTCACCAAATGCCCCGTTTGCAACATTTTTTCTTGTTTTTCCAGCGATAAACTATCTGGACTAATGGTTTTAATTCCATTCCACGTTAAATAAACGATATAAGGCGATTTAATTCCTCTTTCTTGCATACGCTGAATATATCGTTCCAATTGCCTTGGCTGGTCCACCGCCCCTTCTATTTTGTTTTCCACAATAATACCTGCCACCCCGCGCATAAACAACTGTACATCTATACGGTTTTCTTCTGCCGCTATTTTTAAAACAAACGACGGGTCTTGTTCACAATCCTTAATTTTTTTTGCTAAAGCCACACTAATAAACCGCTCCACAAACAGCAATGCAAACGGGTACGTCTGTTCGCTTCCCGGATACTGCAGCAAACGACATAAAATACGGGAATGGGCGTTTTCATCTGTGTGAACTAAGTGGAGCAAATTCATACTATAAGGCTGCTTTGCTTGTTCCTGAAGCAGCGTCCGATAAACTGGAAGAATACGCGCATCTATTTCCGCTGCTGGTGCATAAGCAGCTACCTGCTCGCTGATTTCATTCGGCAACGATAAAAGATTCTTCTCTATAAGATTTTTCATTCAGTATCTCTCTATGTTTTCACTCTATACATTGTTCTGTTGTCTGTAAAATGAAATGGCATAAGCTAATGATATTGTGCCAAGGCAATTTTCCTACCAAACGGGTGGCCCTTGCTTTACTTTTTTACAAGCACTTTTTCTTGTAAATCGTTCCAATTGCAATCTTTCCACAAAGATTGCACCGGCAGCTGTCTAGCATCAATTACCTGGGGGATTCCCAGCCACTTCTGCAAAGCGGGCGCCAAATCCAAATAATGCCCGGCCCCCATTTCCGCAAACACCACATCATATTGATTCAGCGCGGCCGCGATATTTTCCAGCATAAACTGGCTGCGCGCCAAAGCCGTGGCATTATTTAAGCGGTAGAAAGGCGTTTTGACAACCCATTTTTCCGGATAGATATTCATCAAATCTTGGTAGAGCCGGATAAAATCCGTTTCGGCAAAGTTTTGTTTATAATGCTTTTTAAAATACGCATTTAAGCGTTTTTCCGTAAACAATTTTCCCCAATCCGGGTGATGGTCCCGCTTGGCATACGAGGCTATCGCCTCGGCGGCTGGGAACGGCCGGTCGGTTTCCCGTGCGCGGCCATAGCCGTCCCGGATAATCCACAGCATTTGCCAATCGTCATACGAAAAACCTTCTTTTTGGGCAAATTTCCATTGTTGCTCCAGCGATATATCCGCCCGCACCAAAGGCACCTGACGGCGGCTGGCCAGCGCGGCGGTATAACCGTCCTCCCCCTCTGTGCAAGGGAGAAAGGGTTCCCCGGGTTCCCGCTCCGTCAACGCCGTCTGCGGGGAATAGGTATCAAACGCATATTGAACGGCCGGCAGCGATGCGGCGCCGTGACTGGCGGCCAACAACACCAGTTTTTTATTCCCTTTTTGATAAACCGCCAAATAAGGCGGCCGGGGAAAAGCGTTGTACACGTCCTGGCGTTGGGTTCTGTCCAAAGAAAGCGCGGAAAAGTCCGCTGCAAACGGCTGAGAAGAAGCCGCTAGGGCAACGAAACAAAGAGACAAGCAAAAAGCTATTTTGAAAGCTGATTTCATAATCATACTTTAACAACTCTGCAAACACCCGTCAAGAAAATATCCTTTCCCCTTAGTTTCTCTTTTTGATACACTATGCATTATGAAACTAAAAATCAAAAATTCTATTCTCGCCGCTGTTTCCCCCGTCTATATTTTGGCTTATATCATTTTGGCGCTAATCGCGCTGTTTTTGCTGTATCTGTTGGTTACCCACTTTCAGCCCGTGGCAGCCGCGTGGAATGATATGCTGGCTCAGGTGCGGGAGGAAAGACTGGTTTCCTATATATTTATTCTCATTTTCCCGTGGTTGGTAGCGCTGGGGGTGGTGCTTTTCTTCTGGTCCCGCGCGAGCGCCTGGAACATAGCCCGCAAAACAAACCCGATTGCCTTTCTGTCATTTGAAGAAACCGCCGTCCGGCTGGAGTACAAAAAATCGCGTGCCGATGTGATTCTGCCATACGCCGAAACCGATTTTTCCGTCTGTTTGCCGGTATTTGTTACCTATAATAAATACGGCCGAGCGTTCCCGCACTTGGCAGAGCTGGAAGTGAGCTTTTCCCACGCGGGCAAAACCTATTCCGTTTTTCATCAGGGCAAACTGCCCGCCGTACAAACGCTGTTGGACGAAGGCAAGAAATTCCGCTCCTATTCGGCTTATGTAAAGCGGCTTACCCCCAAACAACGCCCCTGCCAAGAAGAACAGGATTTCATTCGCTTTTTGGAAGAACAGTTGGAAAATCACCGCAACTATGGGTTGCTGCTGCCGGAATATCCTTTTCCCCGTGCCATTTTTACGATATTGGGGATCGTGGGGGTAGCCATCTTGGATAGGTGTTTGGAAAAGTTAGCGTTATTTTTATTTAAACAGCCAATCAGCCCCGTATTCCCGATCATCCTGCTCCTTATTGTGGCGGGACTGACTATATGGTGCGCGAGAAATATCAAGCGGTATTGGGCATTTCAAACAGCGGCCAAAAAATTGCAAGCCTTAAAAGGGTCTGTCCCCCGCTAAACGCTGCGCCGCCGGCTTGCCGTCCGGCATTTGCAGGCGGTGGAAATGTGGCGGAAGGGATTTAATTTTCCCCTTGTATTTTGGGAAAAATTCATACATAATATAGAAAGTTATTTTTATAAGGAGCGCAAATGACCTCGGAACTGTACAAAAACATTTCCCCCTCCGCCCAAGGCGAAAACGTCTGGCAGGGCAAGCGGTATTTAATCAGCTGTTTATCCTCCTTCTTGCGCAAGAAATAACCGCCGGTCCCGTTTTGCGGAAATACTATCCTCGGCTATACTTTGGCCGAGGATTTTTTAATCCTTTTTATATAACCCTTTTTAACTGATTGCAAAAGTATTCCTTTTTCTGCAATTTATTATAATATAGGAAAGAACCGTTGCGCCGCTTACCCGCGCGCCGGACGAAGCAGGAGGGGGATTATGGATATTACAACCATTAACAAGCAAGTCCAGCAGGAAAGTATTTTTTTACAGGATTTAAAACGCGAAGTGGGCAAAGTCATCGTAGGGCAGGAAGCCCTGGTGGAAAAAATGCTGGTGGCCTTGCTGGCCGACGGGCATATTTTGATTGAAGGCGTACCTGGACTGGCTAAAACATTAGCCGTAAAAACCTTGGCGCAAGCCATCCACGCGCAGTTCCAGCGCATCCAGTTCACGCCCGATTTGCTGCCGGCCGATATCACCGGTACGCTGATTTTCAACCCCAAAGACGGCCTTTTTTACCCCAAACGCGGGCCGGTATTTTCCAACTTCGTCCTGGCCGACGAAATCAACCGTTCCCCGGCCAAAGTGCAAAGCGCCCTCCTGGAAGCCATGCAGGAACGCCAAGTCACCATCGGCGAACAAACCTACAAACTGCCCTCCCCCTTTATGGTGATGGCTACCCAAAACCCGGTAGAACAGGAAGGCACTTACCCCCTGCCGGAAGCGCAGGTGGACCGCTTTATGCTTAAAGTGCTGGTGACGTATCCGACCAAAGAAGAAGAAAAAATGATTTTGGAACGGATGGCCTCCCACAAAACGATTGAAATCCACACGAGCGTCACCCCGGAAATGATTTTAAGAGCCCGTACCGTAACGGACAACATTTACGTGGACGAAAAAATCAAAAATTACATCGTGGATTTGGTTTTTGCCACGCGCAACCCGAAAGACGCCGGTTTGGAGAAACTTTCCTCGTTTATTGCCTACGGCGCCAGCCCGCGCGCGACCATTTTCCTCACGCAGGCGGCCAAGGCGTACGCGTTCTTAAACGGGCGCGGCTACGTCACGCCGGAGGACATCAAAGCCGTCGGCCTGGATGTACTGCGCCACCGCGTGCTCCTGTCCTACGAAGCCGAGGCCGAAAACATTTCGTCCGACCAAATCGTCAAACAAATTTTTGACGCCGTGGACGTACCGTAGTTTTCCTAGGGGGTAACCGTGGATACCGCGGAAATTTTAAAGAAAGTACGCCAAATTGAAATCCAGACGAACAAGTTGGTGTCGGAAACGTTCGCCGGGGAATACCTAAGCGCGTTTAAAGGCCAGGGGATAGAATTTGCCGAAGTGCGCGAATATACCCCCGGGGATGATGTGCGCTCCATCGACTGGAACGTCACCGCGCGCACGGGCATACCGTACATCAAAAAATACAACGAGGAACGCGAACTGACGCTGATGATTGCGTGCGATGTTTCCGCCTCGCAGCAATTTGGCTCCGCCAGCAAGCTCAAGCAGGAAATCGCCGCCGAGCTGGCCGCCCTGTTTGCGTTTTCTGCCATCAAAAACAGCGACAAAGTGGGGCTGATGTTGTTTTCGGACAAGATAGAGCTGTTCGTCCCCCCCCGCAAAGGCAAAAAACACGTCCTGCGTTTAATCCGCGAGCTGATTGCTTTTGAACCGCAAAGCACCGGCACCGATATTGCCCTGTGCTTGGAAACGCTTAGCAAGGTAATCAAGCGGCAAGGCATTTTGATTTTAATTTCGGACTTTTTAGCCCCAGTGTCCTCTTTTTCCAAACCATTTAAATTGGCCGCGCGCAAATTTGATTTAATCCCTGTTATTGTGCAGGACAAGCTGGAAGCGCGCCTGCCGGCCGTGCACGCCTGTATAGACGTAACAGACCCGGAAACCGGGCAGGAAGATTTTTTGTGCCTTTCCTCGCCGGAAATTAACGACGCGCTGGACGACCGCGTCCGCACCCAAAACTTAAATTTGCAGGCGCTTTTTAATCCGTACAAAATAGAACCCATCCGCGTAGACACGGCCCTGCCGCCGGCGGACCCGGTAATCGCGTTTTTTAAACAACGCGCCAAAAAGATTAGGAGATAGTGTGAAAAAGAGCATATTCCTTTCTATTTTTCTATTGGCAACTTCGGCCGCAGCCGCCCAGGAAATCAACGTGGTGGAACGGCGCGCCCCCCAAGCCGTGCCGTTTGCACAGCCGTTTGCGTTGCAGTTTATCTTGTCGCACACGCCGGGGTACGAAGTCACGCTGGACGAGGACTCGCTTTCTAAAGATTTTGAAATCACCCAGCTTTCGTCTTCGGAAAATTCTCCCGGAACCGTTTCCTACGATGTCACCGCCCAGCCCTTTATTTTAGGCAAATCCACTTTTACCGTCACCTTCAACCTGGTTCAAAACGGCAAGACCTTTGCTTCCGCCCCGGAAGAAATTTTTATAGACGTCGCCCGTGCCAAAACCTTCAACGACCCCAACCTGCGCGAAATCCGCTCCCCGCACATTCCCGCCAGTTGGCTGATGTGGCTGCTGGCCCTGTTGCTGCTGGCGGCACTGGGGTATACCGGCTACTACTGGTACAAACGGCTGCACGAGCGGGCCCGCCGCGTAGATATACCCGAAGACACGCGCCCCGGCAACGTGATTGCCCTGTCCAAAATTGACGCTCTGTTAGACAGCGGATTATGGGAAAACCAGCAATACAAACTTTTCTACATCACGCTTTCGGATATTCTGCGCGAATACCTGTGGCGGCAGTTTCATATAGACGCCTCGGCCGATACGTCGGCGGAACTCTTGCGGCGCGTAAAAGCGATGCCGCAAATGGCGCCCTTGATGTACCAGCTGCGGGAATTTTTAAGCTCCGGCGATTTAGTAAAATTTGCCAAAGCCATTCCCAATGAACAAATCCGCGATAAAGACGTTACCGCCCTGCGGAAAATTATTGTAGAAACCGCCCCGAAAGAATTGGCCCCTGCCGCCGATAAGGAGGAAAAATGATTTATTTTTTCTTAATCAGCGTCGGATTGTTGTTGCTGGCACTGGGCGTAAATTTCTTTTCCAAACAATCATCCAAAGCAATGGCCGTCCTTTTGGCGTGTTTTTCGACGTTGGCGCTCGTCAGCCTGGCCGGGCTTTTATTTGAACGGCTCTCCGGAGGGCAGGCGGAATTTTTACATCCGTGGGCTTTTTTGCTGTTGGTTTTTCCGTTGGCTGTATTTTTGGCACAAACGGTGTTCCGCGGGGCCTTCGCCCGCCGGATCGCCTATCCGATGACGCATTTAATGGTGGAACAATCTTCGCTGTGGGTATTGTTTACACGCTGGCTGCCCACCCTATTATATACGGCATCGTTGCTGTTGATGGTGGTAGCCCTGGCGCGGCCGGTGCGCGTGGACCGCACGGTGCTGCCCCCTACCGAAGGGATTGACATTATCTTGCTGATGGACGTTTCGGCCTCGATGCAAAAGCAGGATTTTTATCCCAACCGTTTTATAGCCGCCCAGCAAACGGCATCGCGCTTTATTTCCAAACGCTTTAACGACCGCATCGGCCTGGTGGTCTTTGCCAAACAGGCTATGCTGCAAGCCCCGCTGACTTTGGACCACGAAGCCCTGCAAGAATACCTGTCCACTTTATTTTTAGGCATTGTGGACCCCAACTACACCGCCATCGGCGACGCGCTGGGCGTAGCCGCCAACCACTTAAAGGACAGCAAAGCCAAAAGCAAAATCATCATCCTGCTGACGGACGGCGACTCTAACGCCGGCACCATTTCGCCCCAGCTGGCGGCCAAAGCCGCGGCGGCGTATGGCATACGCATCTATACCATTGGCACGGCCAGCGCCCCGGGTGAAACGCTCTACTCCAGCGCCGAGGACGAAATAAACGAAGGACTGATGATGGAAATCGCCGATGCGACCGGCGGCAAATTCTACCGCGCCAAGAACGAAGCCGAACTGGCCCAAATTTACGATACGATTAACGAGCTGGAAAAAACGACTTTCACCGCCAGCTCCACCGTAGACCGCAGCGACTATTACCACCCGTTCTTACTCTTGGCGTTGGCGTGTGCGCTGGCGGCGTTTGTATTGGAAAAACTGTTTTTAATCAAGGTGCCTTAATATGGAATTATTCGCCAAACCCATTTATCTGCTGTATTTTATTCCAGCCGCTGTACTTGTGGGGCTGGCCGCCTGGCTGGGGCTGAAATTTAAAAAACGCCTCATCCATGCGCTGTTTGGTCCGCAAGCCTACGCCAAACTCACCGCGGGCCTGCGCCCGGTATCGCGCTGGAGGGGCACTTTGTTTTTGCTGACGGTATTTTTCCTGTTTGTGGCATTGGCAGGCCCCCAGTGGGGTACGGAAGTAATAGAAGCCCAAGGCACTTTTGCGCAAACGGTTATTGCGGTGGACGTATCGGCCTCTATGCGCGCGCGGGATTTAAAACCGGACCGGTTGGACAACGCCAAAAATATGCTGCGGATGCTTGTTAACAACCTCAAAGACGAACGGCTGGGCATTATTGCGTTCACCTCGCAAGCCTATATTCAATGCCCCATCACGACCGACGAAGACGCCCTTACCTATTTTATCGACTCTTTGCAGCCCGATATGCTGCCTGTACCAGGCACTTCGCTGGCAGCGCCGGTGGCGCTGGCGGCGCGAATGCTGGCCAAATATCCGGGGCACAAAGCCCTTATTTTGCTGACAGACGGCGAGGACCATTCCCCCGAAGAACTCCAAGCCGCCCAGGAAACCGCTCTTAAAAACGGTATCCGCATTATTGCCATCGGCATTGGCACCAAAGAGGGTACCCTTATTCCTTCCAAGACGGACGCCTCCGGCAAAATTGTGGAATATAAAAAAGATAAAGACGGCAAAACCGTCGTTTCCAAATTGGACGAAAAAACCCTGTTGGAATTGGCCCAAGCCACTGGCGGGGTATATATTTCCTACACCACGCCGGCCCAGGTGGCGGCCAAAGTGGAATCCGCCGTAAAAGGGCTGGACCGTTCGGTTTCGCGCACGGCTTCACGCGCCGCTTACAAGAACCGCTACGCCTTCCCGCTCGTGCTGGCAATGCTGTGCCTGGCGGGCTATTTGTTATGGCCGCGTGGGAAAAAATCCCAGCGTTCAAGCGAGGAAAAACCCTCTCAAAAAAGGTAAAATATAGTATGAGAAAATGGCTGTGTTTGGTTCTTTTGTTTAGCGTTTCCTCCGCTTACGGCGGGGTGCGGGTCGATTTGCGTGAAGGCGGCAAGCTGTATAAGGACCAAAAATACGGCCAGGCGCTGGATAAATATATGGAAGCCCTGCAAAAAGACCCGCAAAACGAAAACGCCTCCTTTGGGGCCGGAGCGGCTGCTTATTATCTAAAGGACTATGCATCTGCCGAAAAAGCTTTCGAACAAACGGCAGAGCAAGAGGGAAAACTGGCGCAGGATGCATTGTTTAACCTGGGGAACGCTTACTACCGCGGGGGAAATTCCCCAAAAGCGATAGACGCGTACCGGCAGGCGCTGGTCAAAAACCCGCAGGACTTGGAAGCCATCCACAATTTGCAGCTGATTTTGCAGCAACAAGACCAGCAAAACAAAGATAACCAAAACCAACAAAACCAGGATGACGCTTCCCCCAACCAGTCCCAGCAGAACCAGAACGGGCAAGGGCAGTCGCCGGATGAACAGCAGCAGCGGCAAAACCCATCCAACCCGCAAGACGCGATGAATAAAAACGACGCCGACCGCGTGATGCAAATGGCCCGGGAAAACGAACATAAAAAACCCACCCAAACGGGTGCCGCGCAAGACAACAGCGTAGAAAAAGATTGGTAAACGTATGAAAAAATTTTTTCTTTCTTTTGTATTTCTCTGCCTGGCCGGATGGGCCGGGGCGCAAGTATCGGTCACGGCGCGGGTGGATAAAACCAATTTGACCCTGGACGACGAACTGACGCTGACGGTAGAGGTAAATGGTGCCTCGGGCAATATGGTAATGCCCCAGCTGCCCAGCCTGCCGGCGTTTAACGTCTATTCGCGCGAAGTGCAGCGCTCCTCCATTAACGGGAAAACGACTACCGTCTTCCGCTATGTTATGCTGCCGCGCTTTGTGGGCAACGCCACCATCGGCGCCATCCAATTCACCTACAACGGCAAAACGTATAAGACCGATCCCATTTCCATCAGTATTTACCGCAACGCTCAAAGCGTACAGCAAGCGCGGCCGGCAGCCACTTCCGCCCGAACCGTTTCCAACGGCAATTACGATTCGGCCGCCGTCAAACGTCCGCGCGAAACCGCCGACCCGAAACTCCCCCCGCTGGAACGCAATTTAGCCAATCAAGCCTACGCCCGCGGGGATGAAAACTATTTTTTAGTGGCCGCCGTCAGTGACAGAAACCCCTACGTCAACCAAGCCGTCACGCTGGCGGTGCGTTTTTATTACAGCCAGCCGTTTTATGACGCGCCGTATCAAAAGCCGGCTGTTTCCAACATTTTTATGGAAGATGCCGGTTCCTCGCAAGGGTCGCAAAGCATCGGCGGCGTCCTGTACCGCTACGAAGAACAACGCTACTTGCTGACGGCCCCCGCCCCCGGCCAAGCCTCCATCGGCCCGGCCACGGTGCGGTATATGGTGGGCTCCTCTCCCTTCTCTGCGCTGGACCGCTTTTTCGCCGTGGCTTCTTCCGCCAATAAAGAAAAAACCGCCCAATCCGCGCCCATTACGCTTACCGTCCGCGCCCTACCGGAGGCCGGGAAACCCGCTTCGTTCTACGGCGCCGTAGGAGCCGGTTTTACGCTCTCGGCCCAGGCGGACCGCACCCATGTGGAAGCCGGCGAAGCCGTCACCGTCACGGTCACGGTCAAGGGCCCCGGCAGCCTAAAGGCCACGAACGATTTGCAATTCCCGGCGGTGGACGGATTTAAAATCTATCCGGCCCAGCCGACGTCGGACACGGCCGTTTCCAACGGGCAAATCCGCAGCAGCAAAGTATTCAAAACGGTTTTAGTGCCGGCGGCCTCCGGCATTTACACGGTTCCTTCGGTTAAATGGTCTTATTTCGACCCCAATTCCCATTCGTATAAAACCTTGCAAACCGATCCCATTACGCTGCAAGTATCCCCCTCCACCAAAACCGACAGCGGTTTCGACTTTGGCGCCGCCGCGGCGACGGCCGCCGGCATCCAAACGCTGGGGCAGGATATTGCTTATTTAAAAACCAATCACGCGCCGAACCCGTCCGTATTGGTGCATATCAGCACGTGGAAAGCGCTGAACTGGGTAATGCTGTGCCTGCTGGCGGCCAGCTTGCTGTTTGCTTCCATAGGGCGCAAATCACTGGCCCACAAACGCGCTTATTCCAGCGCCAAGAGCCGCTTGAAGAAAGCCCATTCCAGCGAGGCGGTGGCGGAAGCCGTATCCGACTATCTGCAGCAAAAGCTGCACATCAGCACTGGCAGCTTGCCGTTAAAAGCCATTTTAGCCGTTTTACATAAACGCGGCATTGCCCCCGCCACAACGGAAGCCTTTGCACTTTTGTGGCAGCGGCTGGATATTGCCCGTTTTGCACCGGGATCCCCCGATACACAAAGCGCGCAGGAATTGGCACGCCAAGCGTTGGATATTTTAAAACTCTTAGAGGAGGAAGCCAAATGAAACGGATTTTGCTAACCGCCGTGCTGGTGTGCTTGGCAGCGGCCTCCTGGGGTCAAAGCGCCTTGCAGCAGGCCGAAACGGATTACCGCGAAGGGAAATTTTCGGCCGCTTTGAGCCTTTATGAAAAAGAACTAAAAAACGCCCCAAACGACCCTTATGTTTACTACAATATAGGTAACTGCTATTTTAAGATGGGAAGCAAAGGGCTGGCGGCCGCCAATTATTACCGCGCCTTTAAACTGGCCCCGCGCGACAGCGACATCCGCCACAATTTAGCCCTGGCCCTGGCGGCCGGAGGCGAACGACTGGTTCCGGCGGGTATGCCGGAAGTGCTGCACAAAGCGTTCTTTTATTTGTCGTACAATGAAGTAAAAGGGTTGACGTTCATCCTGTGGTGGTTATTTTGTGCATTAGCCGCCGTTTGGCTGCTCAAGCGCCAATTCAAACGGGTGCTGCTGGCCAGCGCGGTCCTTTTGATTTTCAGCGGGGGCTGGCTGTATGCGCGCTATCTGCTGGAACAAACCCAGTTGGCAGTAGTAGCGGCCCCGGTGGCCGAAGTACGCAGCGGGCCGGGCGCCAATTTCCCTGCCAGCGCCAGCGTGCCGCAAGGCCATTTGCTGGCGGTGCAAGACGCCAAAGATAATTGGTATGAAGTGATTGTCAAATCCCAAGGCCTCAAAGGCTGGGTGGAAAAGAACGTCATAGAACAAATTTAACGCGAGGAATCTGATTATGTTTGTACAAAAACAAGCCGATGAGCTCATCCAAGCCGTTACGTATGTAAAAGAAAATTTAGCGGGCAAAGTAGAAGAACTCGCCGCCAAAGTAATAGAAGCCTTCAAAAAAGGCAATAAAGTTATTTTAATGGGCAACGGCGGCAGCGCTTCCGACGCGCAGCACATCGCGGCGGAATTTGTCGGCCGGTTCAAAAAGGAACGCCCTTCGCTGCCGGCCTTGGCGCTTAACACCAATTCTTCCACCCTTACGGCTATTGGCAACGATTACTCGTACGACGTCGTTTTTTCCCGCCAGATTGACGGATTTGCCAAAGAGGGCGATGTCGTCATCGGCATTTCCACCTCGGGCAACAGCAAAAACGTCTATTTAGCCTTAGGCTTGGCCAAACGCAAAGGCTGCTTTACGGCGGCTTTCTTGGGCAAAGACGGGGGCATTATCAAAGAAATGTGCGACTTGCCGCTGGTGGTAAACGTCAAAGACACGCCGCATATCCAGGCCTGCCACATTTTTATGGGCCATTGTATGTGCGATTTGGTAGATCAGGCCTACTAATTTATGAAAATAGCAATTGGTTGTGACCACGCGGGCTTCCCGCTTAAAGAAACCGTCAAACAGACGGCCGAACGGCTGGGGCACGAAGTCATAGACTGCGGCACCTTCAGCACCGAACGCGCCGATTACCCAGACTATGCCGACAAAGTGGCCAGATTAGTGGCCGGCGGCCAAGCGGGCCGCGGCATTCTGCTGTGCGGCAGCGGGGTGGGCGTCTGCGTGGCGGCCAACAAAACCAAAGGCATACGCGCGTGCGTTTGCCACGATGCATACAGCGCCAAACAGGCCGTCGAACACGATGCCTTAAACATCTTGTGCCTGGGTGCGCGCATCATCGGCCCGGCTTTGGCCGAAGAATTAACCGAACGTTTTTTAAGCGCCTCTTTTTTGACGGGTTCCCGCCACGAAGGACGGCTTAATAAAGTAAAAGCGATTGAAAACGCAAATTTTAAATAAGACTTACGGGTCTTATAAAATTGATTGAGGATGATGAAACTTATGAATACACAAGCAAACCCCATGGCCGAAGGCATTATCAGAGAAGGCGAAATCAAACTGGAAGGGCTTGATTTCAACACCAAGTTCTGGGCCAAGGATCCCACTCTTTGGAAACAAGACAAAGAGCATATGGAATTTATCGTTAAATTTTTGGGCTGGCAAAAAGTCTACGATTGGACGTTGGAACGGATTGACGATGTTTTAAAATTTGCCCATGACGTAAAACAGAATTTCAAGCATTGTGTGATTATGGGAATGGGCGGTTCTTCGCTCGCGCCGGAAGTATTCCGCACCGTATTCGGCAAGCAGGAAGGCTGGCCGGAACTCATCGTGCTAGACACCACCAACCCGGATTGGATCGGTGCCGCCCGCGCGCGCATCAACCCGGCCGAAACGCTGTTCATTTTTGCCAGCAAATCCGGCGGCACGGTGGAACCGTCTTCTCAGTTTGCTTATTTCTGGGATGAAGTCAAAAAATCCGGCGTAAAAGAACCCGGCCAAAACTTTGCTGCTATCACGGACCCTGGCACCGGCTTGGAAACATTGGCTAAAAAGCACCATTTCCGCAAAACGTTCTTAAACCCGGCTGACATTGGCGGCAGATTTTCCGCCCTGTCTATGTTTGGCATTGTGCCGGCCGCCATTATGGGCGTGGACGTCAAACGCCTGCTCAATGAAGCCAAAGAACAGGCCGCCACTTTTGGCCCCGACGCCCCGGTGAAAGACAACGCCGCCGTCAAACTCGGCGCCTTTATGGGGGCGTGCAACGTCAACCACGGCAAAGACAAGCTGACCTTGCTCACCCCGAAAGATTTTGCCACTTTTGGCTTATGGGCCGAACAGCTGGTGGCCGAATCCACCGGCAAAGAAGGCAAAGGCATCGTTCCGGTGGCGGGCGAAACGTTAAAGCCCAATTTTGATTACCGCGACGACCGCCTGTTCGTCCACCTTTCCACCGGCAGCGAAGACGATAAACGCGTCACCGCCATTGCCGATGACCTGGCCGAACGCGGCTACCCGATTTTGACCATCAGCCTAGGCGGCCTGTATCAGCTGGGTGCGATGTTCCTGCTGTGGGAAATCGCCACCGCCGCCGCCGGCGCTATTTTAGGTATCGACCCGTTTGACCAACCCAATGTACAGGAAGCCAAAACACTGACCAAAAACGTATTGGCCAAATTGGAAGCGGGCGACATTCCCGCCGAAGTATCCGCGCCGATTTTGGTTTCGGCCGACATTGCCGACGAAGTAAAACTCAACACGCTGGCCCAGGACCTCTATTCCCTGTTGGAAAGCAACGACTATGTGGCCATTTTGCCCTACGTCTATCCGTCTGCAGAAGTGGAAAAAGCCCTGCTCGCGCTGCGCGATAAAATTATGGCCCGCACCAAACGCGCCGTGCTGTTTGGCTTTGGCCCGCGCTACCTGCACTCCACCGGCCAGCTGCACAAAGGTGACGGCAACAACGGTGTATTTTTGATTTTGTCCGCCGACCCGGCCAACGATATCAAAATCCCCGGCCAGCACTATACGTTCGGCCAGCTGTGCAACGCCCAGGCACTGGGCGACTTCCAAGCCCTGCAATCCAAAGGCAGACGCGTGATTAAAATCCACCTCACGCAGCCGATTTTGGAAAGCATCAAAAAACTCAGCGGCTTGTTCTAATCAACTCTCCAGCAAGGCGGTCCTTTGGGGCCGCCTTGCTTTTTTGACGCTATGAATAAAGTATTTATCCAAACCTACGGCTGCCAGATGAACGTGGCCGACTCGGACGAAATGTTCGCGCATTTGGCGGCGCGCGGCGCTGTGCTGACGGACAATTTGGACGAAGCCGACACCGTACTCATCAACACGTGCACCGTGCGCGACCACGCCGAACACCGCGCCGTATCTTTTTTGGGCCGCTTGAACGCCTGGAAAAAGGAAAAACCCGGCCGCGTGATTATCTTTGCCGGCTGCGCCGCCCAGCGTTTGGGCAAATCTCTGCAAAAAAAGTACCCGTTTTTAGACATTCTTTCCGGCGCCAAAGACATCGAGCACTTTTCCGACACGTTAAACGCAAGCGGCCTGTTTGGCGCGCCGGGAGCCTCCGGCCAACAGCCCGCGCCGGGGCTGACCGGCTATGTGACGATTATGCGCGGGTGCAATTTTGCCTGTTCCTACTGCATTGTGCCCAGCGTACGCGGGCCTATTAAATGTTTGGACTCGCATGACATTCTGCAGGAAGCCGCCCGCAAAGCCGCGGCCGGCGCCAAAGAAATTATGCTCTTGGGCCAAACGGTCAACGCCTATCAAAACGGTCCCGTCACGTTTGCCGATTTATTAAACCGCGTCAGCGAAGTGCCCGGCGTAGAACGCGTCCGCTTTACGAGCCCGCACCCCATTTACTTTACGCCGGAATTTTTAAACGCCGTCAAGGAAAACCCCAAAATCGCCCGCCACGTGCACCTACCGGTGCAAAGCGGTTCGAGCAAAGTCTTGCAGGAAATGAAACGCGGCTACACACGCGAGGTTTTTTTGGAAAAAATCCGCGCGCTGAAAGAATGCGGGTTTAACATTTCCACGGATATTATCGTGGGATTTCCGACGGAAACGGAAGACGACTTCCAGCAGACCTTAACGCTGGTGGACGAGGCCAAATTCTTTATCGCCTACTGTTACAAATACTCCCCCCGTCAAGGCACGCCGGCCGCGCAAATGGAACAGCTTTCGCAAAAGGTACTGGAAGAAAGGCTGGATATTTTGTTAAATAAAGTAAGGGGCCTGTCGGACACTGCTTACCAAGCGCAAGTGGGCACCGTGCAGGAAGTGCTTTTGGAAACGGAAAACAAAGGCCGCTCCTCCAGTAATTTTTGGGTGAAAACCAAAAATTCTTATCCTGTGGGGTCTATTGTTCGTGTGGAAATTGAAAAGGCCGACGGGACATTATTATTTGCGAGGGATTAAGTATGACGAAAAATTTTTCTGAAAAACGCAGACATCCGCGTATGCCGGTTATCAGCAATTTGATTGAACCGGTCAACCTGCACTATAAAACGGAAGACGGAAAAGAAACTTCTTTAGTGGCCATCTTGGCGGATTTATCCGCTTCCGGTATGCGTATGATTAGCTTTTTGGGCGCGCCGCTGGCGGACCGTTTTTCCATCAGCTTGGAATTGCCCGGTACCGGCAAGATGGAAGTGGAAGCCAAATTGGCTTGGGTCAAACAGCGCGAAAATGTGTATACCATCGGTATTGAATTTACCAAAATGGCGGATAAAGACGCAAAAATCATCAGCGAAATGGCCGACGACTTTAACGACTGCGACACCCGCATTTTGCTTAAACTGCCCGAAGTGTGCGTTGCCTCCTGCAAATGCCACAAAATCTGCAACAAAATTCAAAAAGACGAAAGCCTTTTTGAAGGCAAATAATTCCCCAACTTCGCAAATAACAAAACCCCCGCTTGCCGCGGGGGTTTTTTGTGGCAAAACACATCGGATTAAGGCTCCTGCCATTTATAATCCGTCACTTGCTCCCAGCCCAAGGAGCGGCAAAGGAGCTCGCCTAATTCATAGTTGCAAGTGGCTTGCGTAGCCACCCGGCAAAAGGCTTTCCCCGACCGTTCCCCGCCGGCATTCTCATAATAAATTTCATAATTGTTGCATAATTTCCCCAAATCCATCACCGCCACGCGGTTACCGCCGTTTTGCAAATTAATGTACTGCCGGTTTTCAAGCGGCGGGAACGAAATATCCAACTCGTCCATATCCGTGGCATACGTGCCGTTGGCCATATAGTAAATTTCCTGCGCATTTTTGATACTGCGCGCCATTGTAATTAGTTCCGTAAACCGCGCTTTGGCTACCGCCAACTGGTATTGCGGCAACGCCACCGCCGCCAAGATACCAATAATTAAAACGACCACTAACAGCTCTATCAGCGTGAATCCGGCGTTTTTCCCCGCCGGGTGGGTTTGTTGATAAATTTTGTTCATAGCCAAAATTTATAAAAAAAAAAAAAACAAATCAAGGGGCGAGCCGCCCCTCCCTTACCTTTACCCGTTAGCGCGATTAGTTTAGGGCACACTGTTTTTGAAATGTCGCGCCCTACC
>CALUQD010000024.1 GCA_944322825.1 Candidatus Avelusimicrobium pullicaecorum | reverse complement strand
TAATCAATATCCAAATCACCCAACTCTGCCACATAACTCCCGTTAGCCATATAATACACTTCCTGCGCTTTGCGGATATTTGTAGCAATTTGAATCATCGTCATCACGCGCGATTTATCCACTGCCAATTCGTATTGCGGCAACGCCACCGCCGCCAAAATACCAATGATTAAAACGACCACTAATAACTCTATTAGCGTAAATCCGGCGTTTTTCCCCGCCGGGAGGGTTTTTTGATAAATTTTGCTCATAGCCAAAATTTATCAAAAAAAAAAAACAAATCAAGGGGCGAGCCGCCCCTCCCCTACCTTGCCGGGGGCAAGGCCTTCCAGGCCGCGGAGCTCTGCCTCGAACAGGGTTACGTCAGGGACGGTGCTTACGCAATAGGGAACAACTGGTTGAGGATACTCGCGCAAAGGGCGAGCCGCCCCTCCCTTTCCTTCACCCGCTAATATGATTAGTGGAGCTACATTATTTTTGAAATGTCGCGCTATTCAAAAAGGGGCCGGGGCAGAGCCTGCCCTCCCATCTTTGGTACTTTTTCTGCTGCCAGAAAAAGTACATCTAAAACAAGTGATTTTTGTGGCTCCCTGGGGCGGGCATTTTTTGGTACTTTTTTGTGCCCAAAAAGCACCAGGTCCCCTTGGCGCGATGAACAAGGCCGCTGTATCAACGTCCTAAAATAAAAAACGGGAAACGCACAATGCGTTTCCCGTCTGTTCTTTATGAAATTAACTAGGCAACCATCTCGGCAATATCCGCCGGCCGATCGGCCATAAAGTCCGGCCGGAAAGAAGCCAGTTCTTCACGCGAGCGGAATCCCCACGTTACCGCGCACACGCGTACACCGGCATTATGCGCCGTTTGCATATCCACATCCGAATCGCCCACATACAACGTATCTTCGCGGGAGGCGCCGGACACCCATAAAATTTCGTTCACAATAGCCGGATCCGGTTTGACGGCAACTCCCTCCCGTTGGCCCAGCACCGCACAAAACGAAAGGTTGGGAAAAAAATGTTTCACCAACCGCTCCGTGGCGCTTTGGTATTTATTGGAGGCCACGGCCAACTTCACGCCGCGTTTTTGCAGTCCGTCCAACAATTCCGCCATCCCGGGGTAAGGACGGGTGACATCCATTAAATGTTCATCGTAATACGCAAAAAAAGCAGGCCGGATTTTTTCTACATCCTGCATTGTTTTGTGTCCTTCCGGCAAAGCACGTTCCAACAGTTTGGTTACGCCGTTGCCCACAAACCGCTGGCACTCTTCCTGCGTGCGGACGGGAAACCCGTTCGCCTGCAAAGCGGCGTTGGCGGCGGCGGCCAGATCGGCTATTGTGTCGAGCAAGGTGCCGTCCAAATCAAAAATTACTAACGCTGTTCCTGCCATATTCCATACTCCTTCAGAAAAGACCCGCCGGAAAAGGCGGGCAGATAAATTTATAAGTACTTTCGGTAAAAATCCGCCAGCCGCTGCTTGTATTCAAAGCCGCCGACCTCGGCGCATTTATTATGCTTGGCCCCGGGCACCAGCCAGATTTCTTTGGGCTCACCGGCTTTTTTAAATAACATCTTGGCTTGCGCGGCAGGGACTAAATTATCGTACCGTCCGTGAATAATAAACACGGGCCGCGGCGCAATTTTGGGGATGTTATACTTGGGGCTGTACCGTTCCGGGTTCACCCGCAAATACTTGCGGATATAGTGCAAAATAATGGGAATCAACGGGAAATACGGCACCCGGTTGTGCACCCACGCCCAGCGCGATACCACCCGCCGGAAAGAATAGTACGACGCTTCCGCCACCACGCACACAATTTCCGGGTTGCGGGCGGCCTCGCAAATTGCCACCATTCCCCCCATCGAAAGGCCGTACAAGCCAATGCGTTCGCAAAATTGCGGACGGGTTTCTTTTAAAAACTGCACCGCAGCCGCCACATCCTTCAATTCCAAATAGCCGATGGAACTCGTCTTGCCGCCGCTTTCCCCCAACGCACGGAAATCAAAATACATTAAATTAAATCCCAAATCGTGCAAGAAATAGGTGTTTTTTAAAATATCGGAACGATTCATCCCCCAACCGTGCATTAAAATAATGGTTTTGTTGGATTCCAACTCACTGGGAATAAACCAGCCTTTGATTTGCACCTTGTCTTTCGTTTTGAAGTATACGTTTTCATACGGCAGGCCAAACTGGTCCGGCCACGCGTCCAACGGTTTACGTTTGGAAGCCGGATGCAGCACCTTTTTAGCTGCCCGCATACAAAAATATACGGTGCCCAGCGCGACAAGCGCCAACACACATACAATTGCCAAAATAATGTACAAGATAGGGTTCATACCTGCTCCTTACCAACCAATTTACGAAAGCGCTTCCAAAAAGGCTTGGGGAATAAAATCCGCCGTATCGCCGGCCAATACCCCATAATCGGTGCGTTTTAAAGCGGCCAGGTCGCCCGCCAGCCCGTGCAAATATACGCCACACAAGGCAGCTTTGCAAGCGGTTTGCGCGTTCAATCCTTCGGCGCTGCCCAGCTGTGCCCACAAGCCAGCTATCACGCCGGAAAGTACATCCCCGGACCCCGCTTTAGCAAGCGCCGGGCCGCCGGTGGTGTTTTGCCACATCTGTATTTGTCCGTCCGTTTGGGCGCAAACCAAGGTGCCCGCGCCTTTTAAAATACTGACAGAACCCGTCAGCTGGCAAAGCATCTCCGCCTGTTCGCGCCGATCGGCTTCATCCAAGGCCGTGCGGGTACCCAACAAACGGGCCATTTCGCCTGGATGCGGCGTAAAAACACACGGCCGCTGGCGGGGCCACGTTTTTTCCCAGCCAGGCTGCCGCGCCAAGGCGTTTAAAGCGTCGGCATCCGCCACCAAGGGCAAGGTCCCTTGTTCCAGCATCGGCCGCAGCAGCGGGCTTTCGCCCATTCCCGGGCCCAACACCATTACCGACGGCTGCCGCTGGCGGATAAATTCCTGCAACACATAAAAAGCGTCCGCCTCTATTTCGCCGCGGCGGTTCTGCGGCATAGGCAGGGTGATAGCTTCCGGCAAAGCCGCCGCAAAAGACGGCTGCATACTTTCCGGCAACGCCCAAAACACCATCCCCGCCCCGGCGCGCAAAGCGCTTTTGGCGCACAGCAAACCGGCCCCGCACATCGTGCGTGAGCCCGCCACCACCAGCACCCGGCCAAAGGAACCTTTATGCGCCTGGCGCGGACGCTTCGGCAAAAGCGAACGAAATGTTTCACGCGTGATTTGTTTCATTGTTGCACCACCGCGGTAGCCGTGGCATATGCTTCCGTATGCGACAGCGTTAATAATATCGAAAGCCCTCGGCAGCGTTCATCCGCCACCAGCACTTCGGGCCGGCCGTTTTCCAAATTGGTGACTTGTATGTTTTTAAACGCCACGCCGTCAAACGGCAGGGCTTTGTACACGGCTTCCTTGGCGGCAAACCGCACCGCTAAATGCTGGTACGTATTTTTGCGCGCACAGCAGTAGGCAATTTCCTGCGGGGTAAAAATGCGTTCCAGCGCACCCGGCTTTTGGGCGAATCGTTCTATCCTTTTTACTTCCACAATATCCGTCCCTAAGCCGATAACCCGCATTATTCCACCGTTACGCTCTTAGCCAAGTTGCGCGGCTGGTCGATATCGCAGCCCAAGCGTTTGGCAATCCAGTACGCCAAAAATTGCAGCGGCACCACATTGAGCACCGGCTGCAGCAGCGCGTCTGTTTCCGGCACGATAATTACTTTGTCCGAAACGTCCTTGGCCTGCTTGGCGCCGTTTTTGGTGGTAATGGCCACCACAAACGCCCCGCGGGCGCGGCATTCCTGACAAGCCGAAAGCATTTTTTCAAACAAGTCATCGTGCGGCATCAGCATAAAGACCGGCGTGCCTTTATCAATAATAGAAATCGGCCCGTGTTTAATTTCCCCCGCCGCAAAACCTTCCGCACTGCGGTAGGAAACTTCTTTGAGTTTCAAAGCCCCTTCCAACGCAATCGGGAAGTTGACGTTGCGCCCCAAAAAGATGAACCGGTCCGCTTTGTAAATTTTGCGCGTTAAGTGGCGCACTTCGTACTCCAGCTTAATCACTTCGCTCATCGCTTTGGAAAGTTTCATCAGTACTTTATAGGCTTTCTCAAACGAGGCGGCGCTTAAATTGCCATTGGCCTGCCCTAAAAAGGCCGCCAAAGCATACATAGAAGTAATTTGGCTGGTGAAGGCTTTGGTAGAGGCTACGCTGATTTCCGGCCCGCAGTGCGTAAAGAAGGTGCTGTCGCACGTACGGGTGAGCGTAGACCCCAGCACATTGCAAATGGCTAACGTGCGGAAGCCCAATTCTTTGGCTTTTTTAACGGCGCCAATGGTGTCGGCCGTTTCGCCCGACTGGCTGATGGCAATCGCCAATGTGTGCGGCAGCTGGGGTACGGAACGGTATTTATATTCGCTGGCCAAATCCACACTGACGGGTATGCCGGCCAGCTGTTCAATATAATACTTGCCCACCAGCCCGGCGTGATAAGCCGTTCCGCAGGCAATAATGTGGATGTTGCGTAAATCGCGGATGCCCTGCGTATCCAGCCCTAGAATTTTGCCAAAATCCGTGCGCGCGGTGCGCAGGGTGTCTTCGATGGCTTGGGGCTGGTCGTAAATTTCTTTGAGCATAAAATGCGGGTACCCGCCCTTTTCGGCGGTTTGCTGATCCCAGGAAATTTTAACGGGTTTGGCCGCTTTTTCTTGGCCGTCTTTATCCAGTAATGTTACGCCGTCCACGTGCAAGAGGGCGATTTCGCCGTCTTCCAAAAACAGCACTTTGTTGGTGTGTTTTAAGAAAGCCGGCACATCGGAAGCGAGGAAATTTTCGTCCTTTCCAAGGCCCACCACCATCGGGCTTTGGTTCTTTACGCCGATTAAAAGCCCCGGGGTGCGCGCCCACAGCACACCATACGCATACGCGCCGGCAATTTCTTTATTGGTTTTTTGTACGGCTTTTAACAGGCGGTCCGGGTCGTTCGCCGCGCGGACGTGGAGCAGGTTTTCTTCGATTAAATGCGCAATGACTTCGGTATCCGTTTCGCTTTTAAAACGGTGCCCGCGCGATTCCAATTTATCGCGCAGCGTCAAATAGTTTTCGATAATTCCGTTATGCACCACCACGATATCGCCGGTGCAGTCCGTATGCGGGTGGGAATTTTCCTCGCTGGGTTTACCGTGGGTGGCCCAACGCGTATGGCCGATGCCTGTGTTGCCTTTCGGGTTAGCCAACAGGGCGGCTTTTTCCAGTTCGGCCACTTTGCCCACCGAACGAACGGTGACCAATTTGCCGTCCTGTAAAATGGAAATGCCCGCGGAATCATACCCGCGGTATTCCAATTTTTTTAGTCCGTCAATAATATAAGGAACACTGTTGTTGTTTCCTACATATCCAATAATTCCACACATAAAATGCTCCTTATAAAAGCCCTTTCATTTCGCTCACAGCCGTAGGCAGCCCGGCAAACAGCGACCGGGTGATAATGGAAAAACCGATGTTCATACAAGCCATTCCGCCAATGTCCGCCACAGCCAGCACATTGTGGTAATCCAACCCGTGCCCGGCGTGCACTTCCAAGCCCAGCTCCTTGGCCAAAAGGGCAGAAAGCGCCAAATCCTGCAAGAGTTTGCGCGTTTGTTTGGCGGAGGTCGCCTCGCTGTAATCGCGGGTGCAAAGTTCCACAATATCCGCCCCTAATTTGGCGGCGGCGCGGACGGAGTCCGCATCTGGGCTGATAAACAAACTGACCAAAATGCCTTTTTTGTGCAATTTTTCCACCATTTCCATCAGGCGGCGGGTGACTTTCGGCGTAAATTTAAGGCCGCCGGTGGTGGTTATTTCGCCGGGTTCTTCCGGCACGATGCATACGGAAAACGGTTTGTATTTCAGCGCCGCTTTTTCCAACTCCGGCGTATAGGAACATTCCAAATGGATTTTGCCGGGGAATAATTTGCACAAAGCGGCGACATCTTTTTCATTGATGTGGCGTTCATCCTTGCGCAGGTGCACGACGATATAATCCGCCCCGGTGGCTAAACACACGGCGGCAGCGTCTATCGGGTCCGGCCAGGGAGCCTGGCGGGCTTGGCGCAGCGTAGCGATATGGTCGATATTCACCCCTAATTTCAAACTCATTTGCACACCTCCGTTTTTTGGCGGAACAGCGTTTCCACTTGTTCCATTACGCGGTCCACCACAGCTTCATTGTCGCCCTCCACCAAAATACGCAGTTTGGGCTCGGTGCCGCTGTAACGCACAATCACGCGGCCGCGGCCGTTCATCGTTTTTTCGATTTCGGCTACGCCCGGCAAAAAACCTTCCAACTTGTCCAGTGGGGTCTTTTGCGTGACGTGCACCGCTTTGAGTTTGCTGGGATATTTTTTCCAGCGGTCGGCAAACCAGCTGACCGGTTTCCCGGATTTTTTGACAAATTGCAAAAATTGCAAAGCGGACAAAATGCCATCGCCCGTATTGGCGAACCGGCGGAAAATAATATGGCCGGAAGTTTCCCCGCCGATGGAAAGATTTTCTTTTTCCAGCGCTTCGGAAACGTATTTATCGCCCACGGTGGTAAGCTCTACATCCACGCCGTGTTCTTTGAGGTAATTGATACAGCCCAAATTGGCCATAATAGTCAGCACGGCTTTGTTGCCGTTTAACAACCCGGCCTGCTTCATACACAGTGCCGAAGACGCGATGATGTTGTCGCCGTCCAACTGGCGGCCCTTTTCGTCGGAAGCGATGACGCGGTCGGCATCGCCGTCAAAACTAAAGCCGACGAAGGCCCCTTCCTTTTGGGTGAGCCGCTGCATAAATTCCGTATGCAAGGCCCCTACATTTTTGTTGATATTGGTGCCGTCGGGCTTGGCGCCGGTGACGACGGTTTCCATCCCCAACCCGGCAAACACATTGACCGCCACTTTGGAACTGGCGCCGTTGGCGCAGTCCAGCACGACCTTGGTGCCTTTTAAGAGGGAAGCATCCACGGTGGACATCAAAAATTGTTCATACGCTTTCACCAAAGATTCGTCTTGCTTAAAAGCGCCTTTGGGCACCGGAACGGCTTGGAGCGTTTCGATTTCTTTTTCGATAGAATTTTCCAATTCTTCGGGGAGTTTGGTGCCGTGGTTGGTAAAAAATTTAATGCCGTTAAATTCGGCCGGGTTGTGGCTGGCGGAAATCACCACGCCGCACAAACTGCCGGTATATTTAACCAAATAGGCAACGGCCGGGGTGGGCGCGATGCCTACGCTGATAACGTCCACGCCGCTGGCGCGGATGCCTTTTTCCAGCGCAGACAAAATGGCCGGGCCGGACGCGCGCGAATCCTGCGCGATAATCACTTGGGGTTTTAGGTGCTCGTCCTTGGCGTATTCCTGCAGTTCGCGCAAGGCGGCATAGCCCAATTTTTGGATGAAATCATCCACCAACGGGAACTGGCCTGCTACCGCCCGCACCCCGTCGGTTCCAAAGTATTTTCCCATAATAACTTCCTTTTGCGCCGGAGGCAGGCCAACAGCTCCGCCAGGCGGCGCATAAATTTCCCTTCGGGCGTAGGAAATACCTTAAAAGAGTTCCGCCTGTTGTGCCTCCGGCTGTGGGGCTTTCGGCGCCTTCGGTTCCTCTTTTACGGGTTCTTCCGCCTTGGGCTGCGGCTGTGCGTCCTCGGTTGCCGCGGGTTTCAAGCCCAAAATTTCGTCGATTTCGGCGGCGTCGACCACTTCTTTTTCCAGCAGTCTTTCCACCAATTTATCAAATGCGGCGCGGTTTTTGGTAATAATATCTTTCGCGCGCGCATAGGACGACTTAATCAAATTCATAATTTCCGCATCAATTTCTCGCGCCAATTCCTGCGAATACATATTGTGGCGGGAAATATCGCGGCCCAAAAAGACTTCGCTTTCGTCGCCGGACGGGAGCGCAATCGGGCCCAACTTGTCGCTCATCCCCAATTCCATCACCATCTTGCGGGCATAGGCCATGGTTTTATTTAAATCGTCGCTGGCGCCGGAGGTAATTTCGCCAAACACAATTTCTTCCGCCGCGCGGCCCGCGAGCAAAATGCACAGTTTGTCCAACAGTTCGGATTTGCTCGTTAAAAATTTATCTTCCAGCGGCAGCTGCAAGGTGTATCCCAGCGCCTGGCCGCGGGGAATGATGGTGACTTTGTGCACCGGGTCGGAGTGGTTCGTCATCCGCGCGACCACCGTGTGGCCCACTTCGTGCGCGGCAATGATGCGCTGTTCTTTTTTGGAGATGATGCGGCTTTTCTTTTGCGGGCCGGCAATCACGCGTTCCACCGCTTCGTCCATATCGCTTTTGGTGACGGCGTCTTTATCGGCACGGGCGGCCAAAATGGCGGCTTCGTTTACGACGTTAGCCAAATCCGCCCCCACAAAACCGGGTGTACCTTTGGCTACCACTTTCAAATCCACTTCCGGGGCCAGTTTTACTTTTTTGGCATGTACTTTCAAAATTTCTTCGCGGCCTTTCAAGTCCGGCGCCGGAACGGAAATATGACGGTCGAAACGGCCGGGGCGGATAAGCGCCGGGTCCAACACGTCCGGCCGGTTGGTGGACGCCATTAAAATAATGCCTTGCTTGCTTTCAAAACCGTCCAGTTCAATCAGCAGCTGGTTGAGTGTTTGTTCGCGTTCGTCGTGCCCGCCGCCGATACCGGCAAAACGGCGCCGGCCTACGGCGTCCAATTCGTCGATAAAAATAATGGCCGGGGAATTCTTTTTGGCTTGGTCGAACAAATCGCGCACGCGCGCCGCGCCCACGCCCACGAACATTTCCACAAATTCGGAAGCCGAGGCCGAGAAAAACGCCACGCCCGCTTCGCCCGCGACGGCTTTGGCCAACAGCGTTTTGCCCGTGCCGGGCGCGCCGTACAAAAGGACGCCCTTGGGCAGTTTGCCGCCGAGTTTTTGGAATTTTTTCGGGTTTTTTAAGAACTTGATAACATCCTGCAGTTCTTCTTTGGCTTCGTCGCAGCCGGCCACGTCTTTAAACGTAACCGTCTGTTGGGAAGGGTCCTGCATTTTGGCTTTGGAACGGGCAAAATTCATGGCGCTGCGGCCGTCGCTTCTTTGCGGACGCAGAAAAATGAACCACCACAATCCAATTAACAAGAAAATCCACAACAAGTTAAACAAGATATTGCCCACCCAACTGTTGTCCTGTTCTGCTTTGTATTTGATGTTGGCGGCGGACAGCTGGCTGACGAGTTCGGGGTCTTCCATACGAACTGTTTTGAAGGGAGCAAATTCCCCCTTTTCATCTTTATACATCCCCGAAATGACGCCCGGAGCGACCGTTAAGTCCGACACTTCGGCCGCGGCCACTTTGTTTTTAAATTCGGAATAATCCAATACGGCCTGTTTGGCGCCCGGTTTGTTAAACAATAATACAGCCAGCACAAATACGGCTATCCAGCCTGCAATCTGTCCCACGGAAACAATCCGGCGGTTGTTTTGATTCTTGTTGTTCTTCATTATTTTCTAAATACCCCTATATACGGCAAATTACGGTACAGCTCGTTATAATCCAACCCGTAACCGATAACAAATTCGTTTTCTACGGTAAACCCGACATATTTCGGGTGAATGTCTGCTTTGCGGTTGCACGGTTTATCGAGCAAGCAGCAAATTTCGATGCTGGCGGCACCGCGGTTTTTCAAGTTGCCCATCAAATAATTGAGCGTCAGCCCCGTATCCACAATATCTTCCACCACCACGACGTGGCGGCCCTTAATGCTTTCGCGCAAATCCAACATCGTGCGCACCTGGCCCGTGCTGGACGTGCCCGCATAAGACGACAAGCACATAAAATCCATATTGCAATCCACGCTGATGTTCTTCATCAAATCGGAATAAAACAAAATGCACCCGCGCAAAATCCCCACAAAAAGCGGCGTCTTGCCGCGGTAATCGGCCGAAATCTGGCGGCCCAAATCGGCCACCCGTTTGGCAAGTTGTTCTTCCGAAAACAATACACGTTCTAAAATGGGATTTTCAGGCATAAGCCCTCCAATAGAGAATATACATAAAGGATACCTTTTTTTCGCCCGAAAATAAAGCCGTTTGCCGCCCCGGGCGCAGGGGCCGGCGGGCCGGAGCGGGGTTCAAAAAGGCAGGGCCAATGCCCCGTAGGTCTTTTGACCCTGTTTTTTGCGGCATTTCTTATTTATCATAATAGATATGAAACGCATTATTCTTTCTATATTATGTTTTCTTTTCCCCCTCCTGGCGGCCGCGCAAGCATCCCCGATGCGTCCGCCGGTCACGCAAATAAATCCGACCGTGCTATTCAACCGAGTTGAAAGAGAAATAAAAAAGCAGGTCTCCCAGCAGAATTCGCCCTTTTCCCGCGCCCAAAAAGCGTTGCAGGACGTGATTCAAAAAAATCCGATAAAAACGATTTCCTGGAAAGAATTTGAAGCCTTGAACAACCGGGCAAAAGAACGGGAGCTCGCTTCCCGGAAAATGGATTTAAAATTAGCCCAGCAACAACTCACTGCGAACAAAGGGAAAATAGCCTTTCAAAACTCTTGGCCGGATTATATGGAGCTGTTAAAAGGGTTTACCCACATCTACATAGGGGAAGATCACGGCACCATGTCCACCCCGGCGGAAACAATCCGCCTTCTGCAGGCCCTGCGCAAGCTGCACCCCAACAAACGCATTTTATTGGCTTCGGAATTTTCGGTGGCGAAAGAACTGGACAGTTTCCCTTTGGCGCAAGCCAACGAGATTCACTTTCTGACTAATCTCTACCCAGAAGTCAACCAAGCCGCCGATGCACTAAACATTGACCAACTGGGGTTAGACAGCCGCTATGTCAGCTGGGAAGAAGACGGCCACGGGCCTTTTTTGCTTATTCAATGCGGGAAATACCTCGTCAAACGCTATCTTACACGCCAAGAAGAAGCCGATATACAAGAATTATATCCCGTCCTTGAAATGACGCTGGGATCCTCTCCTTTTGGTATGTTGGAACGCAACCGCCAATGGGAGCGCTACATCAAAGCCGTCCAACCGTTTTATGACATCATTGTCATATACGCGGGCCAAGGTCATCTAGTAAACACTTTATCGAACGATTTGCCCTCCTTGTTGGATACGCCGGACTTTGTTAACCTGTATTTTATTCCGACAGAAGGCACCAATCCCGACGAAGAACAAACGTATATATCTGTCGCGGAAAATACCGATCGGCAAAATCTGGGCGTGCTTGAACAATCCTATGAACTGCAAGACCAAACAGAGCAAGTCTTGTTAGACAAAATGGAAATGTCTGGCGAATGGACCGACCCTAAAAAGCCGTTTTGGGGAAAGGTCAACTCCTTTTTCCCCTTATACAACAAAAATATCCCCGGCAAAGAGGTCATTATTTACCTGCCGTTAACCGGCGTAAAAATGCCCGCTGTCCAACAACCGCCGGCTTCGCCCGTCATCAAAAAACCCAAAAACCCGGACAGCCTGCGCTACGGCAATTCGTATATTTAAACGACACATACACAAAAAAACTCCGGGTTAAACCCGGAGTTTTTTTGTTTGTTTTATGTCTATCTGCCAATAAAAAATTCCGGTTCTTTGCGCGCGCCAAATTTTAAAGCAAAGGCTTTCCCCGCCGCCGCCAATAAAAGTTTGTTCACGCTCCGCGCCCCCTGCGGGCATACGCTCACGCACCGCATACAAGAAAGGCACCGCGTTTTATCGGTTTGATTGGGGTGTTCCAACGGGATAGCCCCCGCCGGGCACGCGCGGGCGCATACGCCGCACTGCACGCACGCTTGAGAAGCCGCCGGCTTAAACGGGATAGAGGGATAGTCTTTATACGGACGCTTGCCTTTTACCGCCGGCACCCGCAAATCCGCCGCGGCAGGCGCTTGCTGGAGCGTTTGCCAAAGTCCGCGGGCAAAATCCGCCAGTTGTTGTGCGTCCTGTTCATCCGGCCGGCCTGCGGCAATACCGGGCATTAAGGAATGCTCGGCCACCGGGGCCGCACAGGCAAACGGCACAAACCCGGCCGCTTGGGCAATGTCCTGCATTTCCAACAACGCGTCGTCATAATCCCGGTTGCCGAATACCGCCAACAAAACAGCCGGCGTTTGTTTTCCTTTCAAGCGGGCAAAACGCTGCGCCGCCTGGAGCGCAAGGCGTCCGCCGTACACCGGCGCGGCCCAAACAACCAGTTCATCCGGCCCGAAAGAGCGGGCCAAACCGTCCGCCGCGTGCGGGGTGATATCCAGCCAATCGGCCGCCAGCGGCAAAGCGCTGGCCACCTGCTCCGCCGCGCGGCGCGTACGCCCCGTTGCACTAAAAAAGACAACCGAAATTTGATTTATTTTCATTTTACCGCCCGAACAGTTTATCCAGTTGCTTCATATTCAGCTGCGCCACACAAGGCCGCCCGTGCGGGCAGTGCATACCGTCTTTACACTTTTTCATATTCTCCAGCAGGGCTTCGGCCTCGGCGGGCGAAATGGCGTCGTGCGCTTTGATGGCTTTTTTACACGCCAACATCGCCACCATTTTGCGCTTTAAACTTTCGGTGGATTTGGACGGGTCCCCCACCACCTGCGAAAGCGAAATGATAAACGCTTTCATATCGTCTTCTTTAAAGCGAATCATATGCGGCATCGTGCGCACCAATACGGTATGGGCCGAAAAAGGTTCCAGTTCAAACCCGGCCGTTTTGAGCCAATCCGCCCACGAAAGGAGCGTTTCGGCATTGGAAGGAGGCAAATCCACGTGCACCGGGAAAAGCAGTTTTTGCACTTTTACGTCTCGGCGGTCAAAGGCGTCCAAGTAATGTTCAAACAACACGCGTTCCTGTGCGGCGTGTTGGTCAATCACCACCAGCCCTTCCGGGTTTTCAAACAGCAGATAGCTGCGCTGTAACTGGCCCAAGTAATGGTAAGGTCCGTGATACCACGCCGGATCCCCCGCGGCGTGCAAATCCGCCGGTTGGGCGGCAGGCGATTCGGCGGCGGGAGCGGGTTCTGCCCCGGGCGCGGCGGCCGCGCGGGCCACGTATTCCACCGGTTCTTCCGTTTCCTTCACCATAAAATGCGGTTTGGGCGCAAAGGCGCGCGCCGGAGAAGGCTCCGGCTGCGGCGTACAGGCAGCGGCAAAGGTTTCCATCGGCGTAGGGGCAAACAGTTTTTCGGCCGCGGGCTGGGCCGCGGGCGGCAGGGTGATTGCCGGCGCCGGGGCGGGCATTTCTACCGCCACGGGGCGGGCGTTTGAAAAGACGGTTTCCCCTACGGCATTCATTAAAAAGCCAAAGACTTTGTTTTCGTTGACAAAGCGGATATCGCGCTTTTGCGGGTGGATGTTGACGTCGAAATCCGCCGGGTTGATCGTCAAATAGACCAAAAACGCGGGGTGGCGGTCCTTGGAGCGGACGTTTTGATACGCTTTATAAATAGCTTGCTGGACGGTTTTGGAATCAATCGGCCGGCGGTTGACGAACACATACTGCATATCCCGCACCGCCACCAGTTTATCGGCGGGCGTGACAAACAATTTAAGCCCCAACTCGGCAAATTCTTTAAACAGCAAAGTGGAAGAAACTTCGCCCCCTAAAATTTGTTTGGCGCGGGCTTTGACGGCCGCTTCCAGCGGGCCGGTTTGGGCGGGCAAATCATACACGGCGCGGCCGTTGATGTGTACCCGGTAGCCGACGGTCAAATTGGCCAGGGCGCTTTCTTCGATTACTTTTAGCAGGCAGGCGCGTTCGTAAGCGTCGCTTTTCAAAAATTTAAGGCGCGCGGGCACATTGTAAAACAGGTTGCGGATTTCCACCGTCGTCCCTTTGATGGCGGGGGCCGGGCTTTTGGCCACCACTTTGCCGGCGTGCAGTTCCAGGCGGTTGCCGGCGCCGTCCCCGGTGCAGCTGGTAAGCGTCATACGCGAAACCGCCGCCGCCGAATAGAGCGCTTCCCCGCGGAAACCGAAAGTGTGCAACGTGTCCAAATCCCCGAACGAATGGATTTTGCTCGTGGCGTGGCGAAGGACGCAAAGCTCCAAATCTTCCGCGCTCATACCGCAGCCGTTGTCGTTGACGCGGATTAAATCCCGCCCGGAGCCTTCAATGTCTATATTAATACTGACGGCGCCGGCGTCCACGGCGTTTTCCAACAGTTCCTTGAGCACCCCCGCGGGGCGTTCGATGACTTCGCCCGCGGCGATTTTGCCGGCTGTTTTTTCGTCCAGAACGTGTATGTTACTCATTGATCCGTTTCTTCCATTCGCAAATTAACTGCAACGCCGCCAGCGGGGTGAGTTTGTCCGGGTCGGCCAGTTTGATTTCTTCCACTATCGGTGAAGAAAACAAATCTTTCACCATATCTTTTTCTTTGGCGGAAATCTTGGCGCCTTTTTTGGCTTCCAAGTCTTTGAGCACCTTTTTGGCACGCAAGGTGCACGCGGCGGGAAGGCCCGCAATCTCGGCTACGTGTATCCCGTAGGAGCGGTCCGCCGCGCCCGGCAGAATTTGGTACAGAAACGCCAAACGGCTGTTGCCGGCTTCGTCCTTGTATTCCTTGGCTTCCACGTGGTAGTTGCGCACGCTTTCGTATTTGTTTTCCAAGTCCACCAGTTCAAAGTAATGCGTGGCAAACAGCACTTTGGGGCCGCCGTGCGGTTTGTAAAGGTACTCCACAATCGCCCAAGCAATGGAAATCCCGTCAAAGGTAGACGTGCCGCGGCCGACTTCATCAAGCAAAATCAAGCTGCGCGGCGTCATAGACGCTAAAATGTGGGCGGTTTCGTTCATTTCCACCATAAAGGTGGAATTGCCGCGGCCCAGGGCGTCGTGTGCGCCGATGCGCGTCATAATTTTATCCACCACGCCGATACGCGCCGCCGTGGCCGGCACAAAGCTGCCCATCTGCGCCAAAATAACCAAAATAGCCGTCTGTTTTAAAAACACGCTTTTGCCGCCCATATTGGGGCCGGTGATAAGCATAATTTGGGTTTGCACCGTGCCGATATCCAAGCTGTTGGGCACAAAACTGCCGGCGGGAAGGGTTTCTTCCACCAGCGGGTGGCGGCCGTTTTCGTAATGGATTTCGGTGCTGTTGTCCACGGTGGGTTTTACCCAGTTTCCTTTCATCGCGCACAGCGCCAGGGCCACGTATACGTCCAGTTCCGACACGATTTGCGCAAACGTTTTTAAATCGTTAATTTGCGTGGCCAGCGTTTTGCGCACTTCGTCAAACAGGGCGCTTTCCAAACGCAGAATTTTTTGCTCGGCGTTTAAAATTTTGTCTTCCAGTTCTTTGAGTTCTTCGGTGATGAACCGCTCCGCATTGACGAGCGTCTGCTTGCGCACATAGGAATAAGGCACTTTGTCGATGTGGGATTTGGTCACTTCAAAATAATACCCGAACACGGAGTTATAACCCACTTTCATCGTAGAAATGCCCGTTTTTTCGCGTTCGCGGGCGCAGACTTCTTCCATCGTTTTGCTGCCGTTGGCCTTGAGGGAACGCAGTTCATCCAATTCGGCGTTATAACCCCGGCGGATGACGTGCCCGTCCGACAAGCGGATAGGCGGGTTTTCGTCTATGGCGTCGTACAGGACGCGCGCCATCTGCTGCAGCACCGGCAAAACCGCCGTAAAACGCGCCTGCAAATGCGGGGCCACCTCCGCGCCGTACGCTTCAAACCAATGGGCAATCGGGTCCACGTTTAAGAGCGACTGGCGCAAACCGGCCATATCCCGCGGCGAAGCGGTGCCGGTGGCGGTGCGCGTCATAATGCGTTCGATATCGGAGATATTTTCCAAGAGGGCCGTTAAATCCGCCACGGCCGACTGGTTTTTGACGAACCCTTCCACACAGTCCTGCCGCTGGGAAATTTCCCCCGGGTCCATAAGCGGGTGCAAAATCCATTCTTTGAGTTTGCGGCTGCCTACGGCCGTTTGGGTTTTGTCCAGCAACGCCCACAGGCTGCCCTTGCGGCCGCCCTCCTGGCTTTTAACCAGTTCCAGCGCGGATACGGCGTTTTCGTCAATTTGCAAACATTCTTTGAGTTCGCGGTAAGATGGAATTAAAACCGTTTTAAAGCTGGGCTCGGTAACGCTTAAATACTTCATCGTCTGCAAAGCACAGGCCAAGGCCTTGCGTTTGTTGCCCCAAGCACTTAGCGCGGGCCAATCGGCCGGCAGGGTGTAATCCCCGTCGAAGGGTTCTTGTTCGGTTAGGGTTAAACTCCCCGGCAGGACTACCTTGGCCTGCAGCGCTTGCAGCGTGTTTTTATCCCCCAAGATTTCCGAAGGGTTAATAGCGGCCAGTGCGGCGGCCAAGTTGGTTAAAGTAGGGTCTTTTTCGTTTTGGTTGACCCAAAATTCGCCGGTGGAAACTTCCACGCACGACAGCGCCCACCCGTTTGGTTCTACGCTGATGGCCACCAGATAGTTGGATTGGTTGGCATCCAACAAGGTATCTTCCATTAAGGTTCCGGGGGTGATGACGCGCGTCACTTTGCGTTCAAAGAGCTTGGTGGTTTTATCCATCACCGAGCTGGTTTGCTCACAAATGCCGATTTTCTTCCCGGCGTTGAGAAGCCGTACGATGTAGTTGTTTGCCGCGTGATAAGGAATCCCGCACATAGGGGTGCCGTTGCGCGCGGTGAGCGTAAGGCCCAAAATGGCACTTACTTCGCGGGCCTGCTCGTCAAACATTTCATAAAAATCACCTAGCCGGAAAAACAACACAATGCCCGGGTGTTTAGACCGGATGTCATAGTATTGTTTCATCAAAGGGGTGGTATGTGTCTTTGGCATAGTGATATTTTAGCAATTTTGCAAACTTATTGCCCGACGGAAAAGGGCACACGGCGGGCACGGCAAACACCCCCGGAAAAAGTGACAGGCGCTAATTTTTTTGTTATAATATCTGTACCTAGTTGTTTAAGTAAAGCCGGGGCGGATGCCTCGGCGAAAATTTGTTTGGTAGGATGGCTGAGCGGTCAAAAGCAACGGTCTGTAAAACCGTCGGGCTACGCCCTACATAGGTTCGAATCCTATTCCTACCACCATTTAAACCCCGCGGGTGCCCTTGGCAAACGCGGGGTTTTGTTATAAGTGGGTAGGAAAGCAGGCAAACTGCTTTGCCTGCGTTGGGATTGGGGTGGACTAGACGTTGCTTTTGCCTTTGCGCCGAGCTGATTTTTTAGATTAGCGCGTCATTTTTTAGCAGCAGATAGCAAAACTATCTGCAATAAAAAAAGAAGCGATAAGCAAAAAATCAGCCGGCCCTTCAGGTTTGGCCGTTTTTGGCATTCTGCTTTGTTAAAAAACAGGCTACAATGCAACCGGCATTGTAACCTGTTTTTTGCCGCGCACCTCTTGCCAAAAACGGCTCAAACGCAATAGAGCAACGGCAACGTCTAGCCCACCCTAGGCACAGCGATGTTTTGGTTTGCGACTGCTAGTCGCAAGGCCAAAACCGCGAGCCCGGCCTGCAGGAAAATCCCGTCAGGGATTTTACCGGAAGGCGAATCCTATTCCTACCACCATTTAAACCCCGCGGGTGCTATGGCAAACGCGGGGTTTTGTTATAAATACAAAAAAAGCAGGCCGAAATAGCCTGCTTTATGGGGCAAAATCAGACAAGTTATTGGACGAATCGATACGCTTTGCAATACCCCGTAGCATCGGAACAGGTGCCTGTAAGAGCGGTTGCCCCAGATATGCTTTTACACACTTGGTGCAAGTTGGGCTCGTCCCGGTACACCCGGCATTCGCGGGTGCCGGCGTTAGAAGCGGCGTTATCAAAATACACAATATGGCCGATATCCCAGTCACGAGAAATGGCATTTATTGCCGCAAAGCCACTTGCTTGTACATCTAATCTGAGTTCAAAATCATCGTGCGGCACTTCAATATCTAAATCCTCCAACGTATTTGTATAAGTACCATTGGCCATATAGTAGATTTCTTCGGCGCGCTGAATGGTATCCCCCGCCGTCATCAGTTGTACATAGCGGGACTTTAAGACCGCTTTTTGATACTGCGGCAACGCAACCGCCGCTAAAATGCCGATAATTAGAACGACAACCAGCAGTTCTATTAAAGTAAAACCCTTTTTCATCAAATACTCCTTAGCAAGTTGATTTTAGTGCTTAACTACAGCCCAATAATTAACAGCCTAAAAATCAACGCTAGGCCCAGTGTATCAAAAAAAAAAAACAAATCAAGGCCCAGAGCCTGGGCTCCCCACTCTTTGCCCGCTAACACGACTGGTTGAGCCACACTGTTTTTGGAATACCGCGCTCCAACGAAACGGCCCCTTGCCGGGGGCAGGGCCTTCCAGGCCGCGGGGCTCTGCCTCGGACAGAGTTTTGCAAAATACGGTGCTTACGCAAAAAGGGAACAACTTGTTGAGGATACTCGCGCAAAAGGCGAGCCGCCCCTCCCCTTCCTTTACCCGCTAGCACGATGAATTGCCTCTGTACTTTTTTGGGCACAAAAAAGTGCCAAAAAATGCGGGGCCCAGGGAGCCATAAAATACATATTTCGGGCGGGCGTTTATAACTCGCGCGGGTCCCCCGCGCTCAGACAAATAAAACGCCTTTTTCGCCCGAAAGCGTATTTTATAAGCGGCTCTAAAGGGCCCCAAAAACAACGGCAAAAAG
>CALUQD010000023.1 GCA_944322825.1 Candidatus Avelusimicrobium pullicaecorum | reverse complement strand
TACTTGATTGGCCAAATCCGATGAATTATGCGCCCAGCACACGATTCCACCGCTTGTGTAATACTCAATATAGAAAGGGATATTTAAATCCGGCGTACCCTGCACCGAATACGAACAGCCTTCCCCACAAAGAAATATCCTGCGATTCTTGTAAGTCATTATAGCCTGATTGGACGATAAAGTACCGCCGGGAGGCAAATCTATATCCAACTGTGTAAAATCGGTGGTATATTCCCCATTGGCCAGATAATAGCGGGTATTGGCATCCGCCACGGCCCGAATAAGCGGCATAAAGGCTGCTGCCCGGCTTTTGGCTACCGCCAACTGATACTTGGGCAGTGCCACCGCCGCCAAAATGCCGATAATTAAAACGACTACTAACAGCTCTATTAGCGTAAATCCGGCGTTTTTCCCCGCCGGGTAGGGTTTTTGATAAATTTTGGTCATAGCCAAAATTTATCAAAAAAAAAACAAATCAAGGCCCAGAGCCTGGGCTCCCCACTCTAGGCCCGTTAGCGCGACTCCTGGAGCCACACTGTTTCGGCCCTGTCGCGCCCTTACGCAACGGCCTTCCAAACCCGGGAGCGCGGCCCAACGCCCCTATGCAAAAACCCCCGCTTCCGCGGGGGTTTTACAAAACGCAAACAGTCGGTTTTTATTTGGCTTCGGCAACCGCTTCGGCTTTTTCTTCCGGCTTGGCATCGGCGATTTTTTCTTCCACCGGGGTCAAGGGGTTGATCTGCACTTTAATCGTGGCGGTCACGGTCGGCTTCAAATAAATGCCTACTTCGGTTTCACCCAAAGTTTTAATCGGCATATTCAGCTCAATGGCGTCCTTGGCAATGTTGTGGCCCAAGGCGGTCAAGGCTTTGTAAATATCGGCTTTGTTGACGGAACCGAACACTACGCCGTCGCTGTTGACGGTTTTGGTGAACGGAAGTACCACACCGGCCAATTTTTCGGCGATGGCGCGGGCTTCAGCCAGTTCCGCTTCAATGCGTTTGGCGCGTCTTTCGGCGCCGAGCTGCCAGTTCTTAATCGCGCCTTCGGTGGCGAGTTCCGCCAAGCGGTGCGGGATCAAGAAGTTGCGGGCGTAGCCGGGCTTTACATCTACAATGCTGCCCACCATACCCAAGTTTTTCACGTTCTGTTTCAAAATAACTTTCATTTCCAGGTCCTCCGGCTTATTTCTTGGGCAACGAGTACGGCAAAATCGCCAAGTTGCGGTCGCGTTTGATCGCTTTGGTGATTTGGCGCTGGTGTTTGGCGCAGGTGCCGGTGATTCTTCTGGAAAGGATTTTGCCGCTTTCCATCGTGAAAGACTTTACGAACTGAAAGTTCTTATAGTCGACATTTTCAATTTTTTCAGCGCAGACTTTGCAGACTTTTCTTCTGCTTTCAAAGCGCTTTTTGCCCATAAACGGACGCGCCGGTCTTTCCGGGCGGGCGGCCGTGTTGGCAGCGGCGGGAGCCGCGGCCGGGGCTTGCGTGTTTTTCATTTCTTCAGCCATTTGTTATCTCTCTTTGGTTCCTGTTAAAAAGGCACGTCGTCTTCCATCACGTCGGTGGTGGGAACGTCGTCCTTGGCGGCCGGGGCTACTTCCGGGTTGTACGAAGCCGCGGCGCCGGATTCCAGTATTTGGATTCTCCGGGCGGTTACCTGCATAGATCTGCGGGTCTGTCCGGTAGTTTTGTCGGTGTATTCGCTGCTGGTGAGGCGGCCTTCCACTTGAATGGGAGTCCCTTTTTTCACCCGGTCTTTACACCGTTCGGCGGCAGCACCCCAAACCACTATGGGAACAAACACAGTGTCATCCTTCCACTCGTTTGTGCTAGCGTCTAAGTATCTGCGGTTCACCGCAATGTCACAACGGCACACTGCCTGCCCTTTCTGCGTAAAAGACACGTTCGGGTCACGTGTTAACCGTCCGACCAGAAGTACAATGTTCTGTTCCGGTAATCTGATTTGTGCTGTCATAGCGACCTTATTTTGCAACGGCAGGAGCCGGTTTTACTTTCACTTCCACGGCGTTCATCGTCATGGAGCGAAGTACTTTTTCGTTAAGTTTCAAAGCGTCTTCAAACACTTTTACGAATTTGGGTTCGGCTTTGAACTTAAGGTAGAGGTAAAAACCGTCGCGAACGTGGTTTACTTCGTGGGTGAATTTTCTTCTGCCCAGTTTTTCTTCGCTGACGACTTCTCCACCGTTTTTCGCGATCAGGTCTTTGGCCTTGGTCACGAATTCGCCCACTTCTCCGTCGGAGAGTTGGGGTTTAACAATGATTACGCTTTCGTAAGTTCTCATATACCAATTATTCTTTTTATTGCGTTTTGCAGGGTCAAAAAGCCCCCGCGGGCATTGCTACCCGGAGAGTTTTTGCGGACTTCTTCGGCCGTACTCACCTGTGGCCTGGGCTGTCCTAACCCTATGGATATTATAACAAAATTAGCGCCAAAACGGGGATTTTATTGTGCGGCGGGACCGGGGGCCCCCAGCACGAGGCTGGGCAGGCGGCGGGCGCAGGGCTTGCCACCCGGAAGGGGGCTAGGCCTTAGGCAGAAAACTGCCCGCAGAAACAGACGCCCGTACGTACGAACGCGCGCCGCAGCTTTTTGCCCGGGATTGCGTCTAAAAACAAACCCAACCGCGGGGAACATATAGCTGCTAGCCGCGTTTTAAAAAAATTTTGGCTGGGCTGGCAGCCCCCTTAATCAAAGAAAGTTTGTTTTCCGCCACGCCCAAGTGCTGGGCCAAAAGCGCGCGCACCGCTTCGTTAGCGCGCCCTTGTTCGGCCGGGGCTTTCACCCAAATTTCATACGCGTCCGCCCCTTTGGGTTCCAGGCGGTTCTTCTTTTCGCCGGCGTGGACTTTGACTTTTATAAAAGTTTCCATACTGCTATTGTACTTTTTCCCGCCGTGCCACGCAAAACGGGGAGCAAGCCGCCGCTCGCTCCCCGTTTTAAAAATCTGCTGAAAGGTTATTTTTCAGCAATCAGGCTCTTGGCCGTCATATCGGCCGGTTTTTCCAAGCCCATCACGTCCAACACGGTTACCGCAATATCGCCCAGGTTGCCCGTAGCGGCCATTTTGGCGTTTTTGTGGTCTTTGCTGACGTACACAAAATCCACCAAGTTGGTCGTATGTGCGGTTTTGGGCATATTGATTTTGTCGTCCCACATTTCTTCGGCGTTGCCGTGGTCCGCGGTGATAAACACCGTATAACCCGCCGCCAGGGCGGCTTCGGTTACGGCGCCGGTGCATTCGTCCACCACTTCTACGGCTTTGACCACGGAATTAAAATTGCCTGTGTGGCCCACCATATCGCAGTTGGCAAAGTTAATGACGATAAAGTCATACTTATTAGAGGCAATTTGTTTGAGCGCTTCGTCCTTGACGATATAGGCTTCCATTTCCGGGTGTTCGGCAAAGGTGGCGGGATCAAAGCGGCCCTTGATTTCGATGCGGTCTTCGCCGGGGTAAGGTTTAATCAGCTTGCCGTTAAAAAACGAAGTGACGTGTTTAAACTTTTGAGTTTCCGCCAAGCGCAGCTGCTTTAAGCCGGCTTTGGAAATCACTTCGCCCAGCAGGTTGTTCATGCCGCCGCCGTCCGTCATAGAAGGCAACGCATTGTACGGGAAAGCATCGTAGTATTTGGTCAAACCGCAATAGACGCACGGGACGCGGGTGCCGCGGTTTTTGCCCGGATAATCGTCGTCAATAAACGCGCGGGTGAGCTGGATGGCGCGGTCCTGGCGGAAGTTAAAGAAAATCACACTTGAACCTTCTTCCATTCCTTTGTAATCGCCCAGCACGGTCGGCGGGATATATTCATCCACCATCGGGCCGCCGTCGGGGGTTTTCATTGTTTTATAATCCGTCAACACGACTTCTTCCGCCGTGGCGCCGTGCAAGCCTTCGGCGCGGACAATTAAATTATACGCTTTATCGGTTAAGCTCCAGTCTTCGCCGCGGTCCATCGCGTAGTAGCGGCCTTGGATGGTGGCAATCTGGCCCACGCCGCATTCTTTGATTTTTTCTTCCAACGTGCGGATAAAGCCCACCGAGCTCTGCGGCGGCGTATCGCGGCCGTCGGCAAAGAAATGCACGTACACGTCTTTGATGCCTTTTTCGGCGGCGTATTTTAAAATAGCAAACAGGTGGTCCTGGTGGGCGTGGACGCCTTCGTCCTGCACGAGGCCCATCACGTGCAAGGGTTTATGGTTGTTGAGGCAGTTATCAATGCAAGCGGAAAACGCGGCGGATTTAAACAACGAGCCGTCTTCGATGGTATCTTTCAAGCGTTTGAGTTCCTGGATGACAATTCTGCCCGCCCCCATATTGAGGTGTCCTACTTCGGAAGACCCCATATATCCGGCCGGCAAGCCTACTTGTTCGCCGGAGGCTTCAATCTGGGTATGCGGATATTCGGCCAAGTATTTGGTCATATTCGGCGTTTTGGCGTTGGTGACCGCATTGTGCGGGCCGGGTTTGGCGTTCCCCCAGCCGTCTCTAATAATTAAAACCACTTTATTCATACGTATTTCTCCTTATTTACTGCTAATCAAATCTTTCCAGCGGGCATACTGGAACTTTTGCAATTGTTCCAAGGTAGACACGCCTTGCTTACTTAATATTGTAAGAAAATAATAGAAGATCTGCTCGGCCATTTTGGTATCGGCCATCGCCCGGTGCCAGCCTTCGGCACTAATGCCCAGGTCCGCGGCAATACAGCCCAAATTATTCTTGGCAAATTTTCCGCTTTTGCGGGCCAGTTTTAACGTATCCACCACCGGATAGGGCGGGAAATGCATCCCGCATTGGGCAAATTCGCTTTTTAGAAAACTGACGTCAAAATCGGCGTTGTGCGCCACAATCACACAATCGTCCAGCAAGGAAAGCAGTTTGGGCAAAACATCGGCAAAAGAAGGGGCCGAAGCCACCATTTCGTTGGTAATGCCGTGGATGGCAATTACGTCCGGGTGCATCGGCATACCGGGATTTAACAGGGTGGAAAATTCCTCCAGCACCCGGCCGCCGCGGGAAACAGAAAGAGCCACTTCACAGATTTTGCCGCCGCCTTCCGGCGACAGGCCTGTGGTTTCCGTATCTAAGCAAGCAAATTTGACGTCCGTTAATTGCATAAATTACCAATTTATATAAAAGCGCAGCCGCACCAAAAACCCAATTAGCGCCGCACCCAAAGCCCCTATGTAAAAGGCAAAATTAGATACATCCATCAGCCGGATTTTGCGTGCATACACACACGCGGCAAACCATACCACCAGCAATACCACCCACCGCCAGCCCGGCAGCAGCATAATCAAAAAGAAAATGGCGCACATCATCGTCAGCATCCAGCGTTCGTCGAAGGTGGGGTAATCGCGCCCGTAACGGTCCTGTTCCACCGCAAAGATAAACCACCCCAGCACCCGGGTAGCTGTAACCAGCCCCACAAAGAAAATTACCCACGGCTCGGCAAAGAAATTGCCCGTTTCATACAATACTTTAAACGGCACGCACAAGAACAAAAACAACAAATTGACAATCGTTTTGACAAAAAACGTCAACACGTAGCCGTGGCGGAATTTCCCCCCGAACTGGAAGAAACGATCCGTAAACACCAAAAAGGCGCAAAACAGCAAAATACAAAGCCAACCCGGTATATCCCAAAAGCCCAAAAAGGGCCATTTCATCGTTAAATAGCCGTAGCACAATAAAAACGACCAGCACAAAAATACACCGGCGTGCAAGGCAATCGCGCGCGGGCGGTTTTGTTCCTCCATGATGTTAATTGTTTTATGGAAAAACACAAAATCCGTCAGAAAAAACGCCAAAAACAAACGCCAAAATACAATCATTTCGTCTCCTTGGGGAGCCTAACGGTAAAAGCGCTCCCCTGGCCCGGCTGGGAAGTTACGTCCAGCGTGCCGCCGTGCGCCTGCACGATTTGGCGGCTGATAAACAGCCCCAACCCGTAGCCGGGCCGGTCCGGCCGGACCTGGTGATATTTTTGAAAGAGTCCTTTCATCTCGGTTTCGGAAATACCGATACCGCTGTCTTCTACCACAATATAATACGCTTTTTCGTCCTGCCGTGCACGCACGCGCACAAAGCCTGTTTCTGTAAATTTTACCGCATTGGATACTAAATTCATCACTACCCGCTGCAACAGCTTGGGGTCCGCCGGCAAATGGTTTACCGAAGTTTCAAAAGATAAAGCCAACTTTTTTTCCTTGGCGGAAGGAGCCAAAGTATCCGTTACATTTTTCAAAAGCGCCGGCACGTCCACACTTTGCTTTTTTGGGGACATCATCCCCGCCTGCACGCGCGACACATCCAGCACATCTTCCAACAAAGAAGACAAATTCCGCGCCGCCTGGCTCATCTGTTCCAGGTATTCTTTTTGTTCCTGCGGGCTGGCTTTGCCGCTCTGCAAAATATACAAATATCCTTGCAGCCCCAGCAAGGGGGCGCGCAAATCGTGCGCCACGGAACGGAACACTTGTTCCTTCATTTCGCTTACTTGCGCCTGGAGCTGGAGCACCTGGTAATCTTTTAAATCGGCTGTCATTTTATTAAACGAAGCAATCAGTTGTTTAAATTCGCCCCAGCCGATTTCTTCGTCTATTTTTTCGTCGAAATTGCCGCGGCTTACTTCTTGTGCCGCGTGCGAGAGCGCCTCGATGGGTTCGCCCAGCCGCTCGGCAAACGTCAGCGCGCCAAAATACGCCAGCGTGGCGATGGACAGCAAAAACAGCGCCAAAATAGTGTTGGTATAGTAGATGCTGCGGTACGCCTCGCTTTTAAGCTGCAGCACCGCCACATAGGCTCCCAAAATGGGTGACGGCGCAAAAGCGCCCACATACGTTTCCTGCGGGGTTTTCAATTTTTTAATCAACTGGTCCTGCGAGGCAAAGGCATTTTGCAAGGTTTCCGCATCAAAAGCAGGCTTGTATTGGTAATCATTGGCGTAGACGGAACCATTTTGGTCCACAATATAGATGCGCCCCGTCACGCCGATGCGCTGCTCCTGCACCCGGGATAAAAAGCCAAAGAAGCTCATAATCCCGTACAAAAAATCGCCGTTTGGCAGCGGGTAAATAAATTCGCTGATGGGACGGCCCGCCATTACGTCAAAACTGCTGACGGATAAACGTTTCTCGCGTGAAAGGTCCGGCAGGGAAGGATCATCCTTTAAGTCCAGCATGGGCACCTGGTTTAACACTTGTTTATCGCCCGCGCGGTAACGTTCTTTGCCGTTTTTATCCAATACAGCCAGCATTAAAAAATCGGGGTTGGCATTGAGGGCTTCCTGTAAAACCGCCTGAGGGTTTTTCCCCTCCTGCAAAACGTCGGTTAAGTGCTGGGCAAACGCCAAACGCCAGGATAAATCTTCAATATGTTGGTTTAAGGAAGAAGAAACAATTTGCGCTAAGTTGGCGTGCGTTTCCAAGATATTGTCCTTTAAATGCACCTGGTAATAAGCCAACAGCAAGAGCATTGGCACCAAAGGCATCAATACCACGGCCAAAAATAATTTAAAAAGTTTGGAAAAAATAGACATAATTTACCTTATTATCATTATATCAATTCGGTGCGGGCAAACGGAGATTTTTTAGCCAGGCCCAAAGGCCTAAAAACAGCTGGGCCTGTATGAGCCCAAACAGTGGGCCTTTTTTCCAACAAGAACCGGGCCCTTTGACCCTGGTTCCTGCCGCCGATAAGATTTATAGTATTAATATGACAAAGAAATTAAAACAAATAGCGTCTCGTATGCGCCGGGTCTGGCTCCAACGATTAGCCGAAGAAATCCGCCGCGAAGAAATGTATACCTTCAGCATACGGGAACAGATTATCACTTTAAGCGAGGAAGAAGCCGCTTTTGTAGCGTTGGAAACGCGCCGCCTCTTGCGCGCCCAACGGCAAGAAGCCAAACGGAAAAGACGGCTGGGCATTCCGCCCCCGCCCGCCCCGGGCAAAATTTCCTATGCCGTGTATATGTAGCTTTTTTCCGTTTTAACTTTATTAAAAAGCCCGCCTCATTTAGGCGGGCTTTTTGTATCCGCAAAAACGTCTAATTTTTCTTGATATGCAAATCGCACCCGGCCACCAAGGCGCTGCGTTTATCTTTCATATGCCGAATAAAATAGACCTCACTTTCCGGGTTGCGCAAAAGCAATTCATACGCTTTATTGCGTTGTTCCGGCGGGATAGGGATATTCCGCTCCAACAAGGTATTTAACCGTTCCATCTCGGTGGCGGAAAACTCAATTACAAACGGTTTATGTGTCTTCAGCAGCCACGGCAACGCAGATGGATGATTGTAGTCTGTATGTCCCAGCCCGGCGTGCACAAATACAACCGCATCCGGGTCCTGCTGGTAAATCCGGCGGATTATATGTGCCCAGTATGTATTACGTTCTTGAACAGCCGCGGGAGAAATGGCTTCCCAGGCAAAAGCGGTATTGTCCAAATCCGCGTTGCGCCCCCGGCGCAGAAAGGATTTTGTCAAAGAGGGGTTTTCCAGCCCCACCACCCGCACGCCGGCCGCTATCAGCCGGTGCGCAATTTGTTGGTAATACGGGCGTTTGGTGATTAACGTTTCCACCTCTTTTTTACTTGTTAAACAATATGTTTCTTCGCCGGGCGTTGCGTCTATAAATTCGGAAGCGTAATAAATGTTTTTATCCGGGTGGGATTGCTTAAATTGCAAAAGGGCTGTTTCTATCTGGTTGCTCATCCACGGTATTTCGTGCACTTCCCCCAGCAGCACCAACTGGGCATCATAGGGGATATAGTCCAAATACGCCACTTTGCCTTGCACGGTTTCAAAGCGCACCCCTTGCTGCAAGGCTTGCTGACGTTGGGAAGCGTAAAAATCACGTTCCACCCAGTTGCGCACCATTTCTTGCTCAATGGTTTGGTTTTTGGCCAGCATTTTAGAGGTTGCGTATTTGGGATTTAAGGTAAAATAACTTTCTAACATCCTATCCATCGGTTTAAATTTTACCTGATTCATTCTGCGCAAATAGCGGTTTAAAGTGCTTTGCGCGGCGGGAACGGCTGAGCGGTGCAAAACCGCGGATGCAGCCGAAGAGGCAAACATCTCTTTGGCCACAGCCGAAGGCAATTTCTGCAGCTGCGCCTCAGCCGGGCAGCTCAATACAATAACCGATAAAGCCAATAAAATAATTTTTTTCATAGGGAACCCGCTACTTATATTGTCTTTCTTTAAAAAACAAGCAGAAAGGGCCTTTGGACCTACTCGGCAAAAAAAGAGGACCTAGAAAATCTAGGTCCTCTAAAATAAACATCAAACAGTCTATTTATTTTTTTTGACTTGTTCGATAATCCGCGGCAGGATTTGGTGCGCATCGCCGACGAAGCCGTATTTGCAGACGTTGAAAATCGGCGCGTTAGCGTCTTTATTAATGCCGATAATCACATCGCTGTGCTCCATCCCTACGATATGCTGCACCGCGCCGGAAATACCGCACGCCACATACAGCTTGGCCGCCACGGTCACGCCGCTCTGGCCGATTTGTTTGTCTTTGGGTTTGAGGCCCAAGTCAATCGCGGCGCGGCTGGCGCCCACGGCGCCGCCCAAGTCGGCCGCTAATTCTTCCAGCAGGTTAAAACCGTTCTGGTCTTTCATCCCGCGGCCGCCGGCGATAACCACCTGGGCTTCGTCCAGTTTATCCATCGCGGACACTTCGTCAATGTGCGTATTGACCACACGCACTTTGGCCGCCTGCGGCGGGATGGCAATGGCTTCGGTCACTACCTGGGCCATTTTGCCGGGCGTGGTGACCACTTTTTTGAACACATTGGGGCGCACGGTGGACATTTGCGGGCGATAGTCCGGGCATTTAATATCCGCCATAATGTTGCCGCCGAAGGCGGGGCGGGTTTGAATTAAATTGCCGTCTTTGATGGACAACCCCGTGCAGTCCGCCGTCAAACCGACGAACAGTTCCGAGGAAATACGCGGGGACAAATCGCGCCCGATATAGGTGGACGGATACAGCATCACGCTGGGGTTGTATTTCTTAATCAGCGTCACCATCGCATTGGCGTACGCAATCGTGTTGTAGGTGTGGTATTCGGGCCCGTTGACGGCATAGATTTTGTCCGTGCCGTATTGGGAAAGCTCCGCATAATAAGCAGAAACATTGTCCCCAATTACCACCGCGCAAAGTTCTTCGCCCAGCTGGTCGGCAAGTTCCCGCCCTTTGGACAAAAGTTCAAAGCCCACAGGGCGTACTTTTTGGGTTTTTCCGTCGTCAGAAATTTCAATAAACACCCACACGCCTTTGTAGGAAGAAAGGTCTTTCTTAGCCGCGCCGGAAGCCGGCAAGGACAGGGCTTTTACCGGGCAGACGGACACGCACGCGCCGCACATCGTGCAGCTGGCGTTGGGCACCGCTTTGCGGTTAACCAAAGAGAGCGCGCCAAACGGACAAGCCCCTACACATTTGCCGCAACCTACGCAATTAGAAGCTACCTGAATCATTTGATTACACTCTCCTTTTTCAAAATTTCAACAAATTTATCCGCCAGTTCCACGGCCGAGCCGGAGAACATTTCGCCTTTCGGGCGGGCCGGCGGCGGGAAGATGCGGTCCACGCGCGTGGGCGAGCCTTCCAAACCGAGTTTATGCGGGTCGGCGCCGATGTCGGCCGCCGTCCAGGTATGGATGGCTTTGTCCTGCGCTTTATGGGCAGCCATAAAGGAAGGATATTTGGCCGCATAATCGTGGGGCATCGTCATCGTAACAAGCACGGGCAGGTCGGCTTCCAAAATCTGGTGGCCGCCTTCAATCAGTTTTTTCACCACAATTTGATTGCCGTTGGCATCGATGCTTTCGCAAAACGTGATTTGAGGAATACCCAGGTGGTAGGCAATGCCGGGGCCGGTTTGAGCGGTATCGCCGTCAATGGCCATTTGCCCGCAGAGGATTAAATCGTACTGGCCGATTTTGCGCACCGCCGTGGCCAGCGCATAGGACGTGGCCCACGTATCCGAACCGGCAAACGCACGGTCGGACAGCAGGACGCCTTCGTCCGCGCCCAACGCCAACGCCAAGCGCAGTACGGCCACGGCCTGATTGGGGCCCATAGACAAAACCGTCACTTTCGCGCCGGTTTTGGCTTTGATGGCCAACGCTTTTTCCAAGGCGTAATGGTCATACGGGTTTAAAATGCTGGGTACACCCGCGCGGATAAGCGTACCCGTTTTCGGGTCCACTTTCACTTGGGTGGAATCGGGAACTTGTTTAATGCAAACAATGATATTCATACGTTTATCCTATTTTTTGAAAACTTCTCTGAGTTTAGCGGAAACGACGTCCATATCGTCGATGAGTCCGCGCATTTTTTCTTCGATGCCAACCAGGTTCACGCCCTGGCCGAGTTCCGCCGCGTTGATGTCGGGGCAGGTGCCCAAGATAAGGCGCATACCGTCCGCAGCGGTTTTGAAGGCGCTCTGGCGGGCGTTGACGCGGGCCATCGTGCTAAGCGTGTTCAAGTCAAAGCGGCTGCCTTCCGTAATCACCTTATTGGCGCACTGGCGGGTAAATACCGCGGCCACTTCCATTTCGCTGATGAGGTCGCCCAGCATAAAGGTTACATACTGGTGGCGGGTCAGCTTATTGGCGCGGCAATCGTCCAATACGCGGGCCAAGGCTCTAAAGCCCAAAGCCACGCTGTCGGCGCCCACATTGGGGTTCTGCGCGTGAATGGCGTCAAATTCGGCGGCCTGGTTCAAATAGTATTGGCCGCGGCTCTTTAAATGTTCCTGCCAGCGCCCGCGGAAGATGGTCATTTCCAACACTTCGCTGGTGCCTTCGTAAATGCAGGTAATTTTGACGTCGCGTTTGATTTTTTCGACCGCAAATTCTTTGGTATAACCAAAACCGCCCATGGCCTGGATGGAATCTTCGGCGGCTTTGTTGCCGGTTTCGGTGGCGTACAATTTGGCGATGGCGCCTTCGGTGGCCAGGCCGTGGTTGTTGACTTCCAGCTGTTTGGCCGTCCAGTCGATATACGCGCGGGCCGCTTCAAAGCGTACGTAGTGCGGGGTGATGAGCTTTAACATAAAGCCCTGTTTTTCGGCCAGCGGGCCGCCCGCCTGGATGCGCTGTTGGGCATACTGCAAGGCGGTTTCTACGGCTTCTTCGCCGCCGCCCAAGCCAAACGCCGCTACCATCAGGCGCGTATAGCCGAACACGGCCTGCGCCTGCAGGAAGCCTTGGCCTTCTTTGAGGCCGATTAAATTTTCAGCCGGCACGTACACGTCGTCAAACGCCAAACCGGCGGTGTTGGACAAGCGGATACCGTGCTTGTCTTCGTGCACGTCCTGCGTAAAGCCGGGGGTGCCTCTTTCTACAATAAACCAGCTCGGGCCGCCGGGGGCCAAAGCGAGCACGGTGTAGATATCGGCCACGCCGCCGTTGGAAATCCACATTTTGCTGCCGGTAATTCTGTACCCGACAATCTGCCCGTCTTTCATCACACGTTCGGCGCGGGTGCGCAGGGAAACGAGGTCGGAACCGGCATCGGCTTCCGTGGCGCCGTAGGCCACGAGTTTATTTTCGTGGGCGATTTTTTTGAACCATTTGGCTTTCTGTTCTGGGGTGCCGCCTACGTTAATCGGGTCGCTGCCCAGGAAGGTGGCGAACACGCCGGTGGCGATGCCCAGGTCAATGCGGGCTAACTGTTCGCACACGCGGTAGATTTCGGTGGTTTGGCCGCCGAGTCCGCCGTATTCTTCGGGAATAAGCAAAAGATGTACGCCCAATACGTCGTGGTCGTACATCTCTTTTAAAATGTCTAACGGAATTTCGTTCTTCGCGTCATGCTCCCGGATAAGGTTAAAAGAAATCCGGTTCTTCGCATATTGCTTCAAACTGTCTAACATCAGGTTTCTGGTTGTCAGGTCGTTTTTTGCCATATTTGGGAGTCTCCAAAATACAATATAGATATATGATACCAATTTTTAAGCCCCGGCGCATACCGCCGGGGCTTAAAAACCATTTGGGCAAATTCTCTTAAAAACAATCATTCCTGGCAACAAGCCATTAATTTGAGCTTGGATTTACCATTGTTTGGGGAATCAAGTTTACGAAAACATTGTTTTCATCCAAGGATTTTGCTCCTGGAAAGAATACCCCAATAACCGGCACTAGAAAGAAAAAAGTACCAATAATATCCAACACTCCTGTTGTATTCAAATTGCTATCAATATTATAAGATCCCGGATAGTATCCCGGTTTAGAAGCAACTATTTGTACATTCTTATTCCGTTTGACGCGAGTGGTAACTGACCCTTGCCCCACGGGCTGCCCATTGACATATATAACTGCATCTGGCTGACTTGCCATCACAGAAATACTTTCTTTGCTGGGGCGAAAAGCAGAACAACCAACACATATTGTAAACGAAAATATCAAAACAAATATTTTTTTCATAGAAATCCTTTATAAATTAATTTCTAAAATCTTATCAAAAGTCAATTCCTTTTTCAAGTTAACCCCCCAAAATATGTATAATAGCTATATGGATTGCATATTTTGCGGCATTGCCGACGGCTCTATCAAAAGCCAGCTGATTTACGAAGATGACGACGTGGTGGCCTTTAAGGATTTAAACCCCCAGGCGCCCACCCATCTTTTAATTATTCCGCGCAAGCACATTGCGCGCTTGTCCGAAGCAGACGAGCAGGACGCCCTTTTATTGGGCAAAGTGTTGCTGGTTGCCAAAAAATTGGCCAAGCAATTTAATCTAAAAGACTTCCGCCTCGTAACCAACAACGGCAAAGGTGCCGGCCAAAGCGTGGACCATTTGCACTTCCACTTAATGGCCGGACGGCGCTTTTTGTGGCCGGCAGGTTAAAAAGTATCCAAAACGGCTAAAATAAGCTATAATATATATAAGGTAAAAATTACCCTTTTATTTTTGTCTATTGACCATAGAAGGTGGTGAAAAAGGAATGGTTTTTGTAAAAGTCAGAGACGCCGAACACCTGGAAGAAGCGCTCAAACGCTTTAAAAGAGAATGTGAGAAGAACGGTATTTTGAAAGAAATCAAAAGACGCGAAACTTACATGCCTCCGAGCGTGAAACGCAAAATCAAATCGCAGGAAGCTCAGCGCCGCGCCCGCCGCACCAAACGCAGACGTTTTTAATTAAAGAAGCACCACAGGCAATAGTCCTTTACGCAAGTATCGGGCTATTGCCTTCTTTGCCTTTAATCTAAAAGCAGGCGGCATAGGCGTGAATAACAATCTAACAGAACAAATTAAGGACAGGTTGGACATTGTAGAATTTATCCGGCAATACGTACCGGACCTTAAACGCGCGGGTAAAACCTACAAGGCCTGCTGTCCTTTTCATAAAGAAAAAACCCCTTCTTTCACGTGCAGCAGCGAAAAGGGGTTGTTCTATTGTTTTGGCTGCCAGGAAGGGGGCGACATTTTCGCTTTCTTAATGAAGATGGAAAACCTCTCTTTCAACGAAGCGCTGGAAAAATTGGCCGGCCTGGCCGGGCTGGAGTACAAACCCGCCCGCCCAATGACCGGCGAAGAAATCCGCCGCGCCAATGTGCGCAAGCTATTGGACTTTGCCAAAGCGTTCTACCACAAAAATTTAATGTCCGCAGGCGGCGAACGCGCGCGCGCGTACGTAAAAGAACGCAATTTGACAAAGGAAACGTGCGAAAAATTTGAATTAGGCTTGGCTCCTAACGACGCCACTTCATTGGCGCGCGCCGCAAGAGCCGCCAAGTATACGGACAAAGATTTAAAAGACGCCGGCCTGTGTGTGATTACCGCCTACGGCCCGCGGGATTATTACCGCAACCGCTTGATGTTCCCCATTATCAACCAACGGGGCGACACGGTGGGATTCGGCGGCCGTATTTTGGGGGAAGGCGACCCCAAGTACTTAAATTCGCCGGAAACGGTTTTATTTACCAAAAGCCACGTGTTGTATGGGCTAAACTTTGCGGGGCCGGCCATCCGCAAAGCGGGGCACGCGGTACTTTTGGAAGGGTATATGGATGTGATCGCCTGCCACCAGGCGGGGGCCGATTACACGGTGGCGCCGCTGGGCACCAGTTTGACCGAGGAACACGCCCGGCTGCTCAAACGATATACGGATAATGTTATCGTACTGTTTGACCCGGACGCCGCCGGCATAAAAGCCGCCTTGCGCGGAGCGCTTATTTTAATTGAGCGCGGGCTGTTTGTAAAAGTGGCCTCGCTGCCGGAAGGGCTGGACCCGGATGAATATATTGCCAAATACGGCAAAGAAAGTTTTGAAAACATTTTAAACCAGGCGCAGGATTTAATTGCGTTCCATACCAGTTTACAGCTGGACTTATACCCTAAGCCGCTCCAAGCGCAGGACAAAACGCGCATCATCAGCGAGCTTTCGGAAACCATTGCCAAGCAGCCGGATGAAATCGTCCGGCGGGAATGGGCCAAATATGTGGCCGAGCACGTAGGCGTAGATGAACAACTCGTGCTGGAACGCCTGCGCAAGCCTGCGGCGTTTGCGCCGGGGTTTCAGCGCCGCGCCGAAACAGCGCCGGTCCAACCGCCGGTTATCAGCGCCGCCGAAGAAGATTTGCTTTCCTGGCTTTTAAAAAGCCCGGAACATATGGTGTTATGTTCGGAACTGACACAAGAAGATTTTTCCACCCCCGGTGCGTGGAAAATGTTTGAGGCCCTGGTACGGGCCCACGCGGAAAACCCGCAAGCAACAAACCTGGCGGAATTAGCCGCCGGTTACGCACCGGAACAAAAAAAGGAACTGGTCAGACTGGCTATGCTGCAAACGCCGGACGATTTCAACCCGGCGCGCGACATTGCCGCCTGCGCAGCCAAGCTGGAACAAGCCGGCCTGCACAAACGGCTGGAAGCCGTCAAACGGCAGATGAAACAGCTGGGTGCGGGCAATGTTCCGCCGGAAATGATTCAAAAATATATGCAGTTGCAGAACAAACTTAAAAAATATCGCAGTTGAGGGAAATATGGCATCTGGAAACAAAGCGCTGAAAGATTTAGTGGAAGAAGGAAAAGAAAGCGGTTTTCTGTCTTTGGAAGACTTGAACCGCTCTATTGCCGCTTCGGATATGAGTGCGGAAGATATTGACGGCGTAATGGGCACGCTGGACGACTTGGGCATCCAAGTAGTGGACCAGAAAAAATTTAAATCCGTTTCCGCCCCGGACAAAGAAGCCCTAAGCGAAGACTGGTCCTCCAGCCCCGATATTTCCAACTCGATCCGAATGTACCTTTCCGAAATGGGGAAAGTGCCGCTTTTGTCGCGCGACGAAGAAATCACCCTGGCGCGCAACATCCGCGAACGCGAAAAAGAACTGCGCAAACTGGTGCTGGAATCCCCCATCACCATGCGTGAAATCTGCAACTGGGAAGAATTGGTGGACCAGGAAGAAATGACCACCAAGGAATTAATGCCCCGTGGCAAACGCACCACGCGCGAACTGAACAATATGCGCAAAAAACTCAAAGACGCGGCGCAGTTTATCGGCAAACGCGAGCAGGAAATCACCAAACTGATGAAGGAACTGCGCGAAGGCAACTTGACCGAAAAGAAACGCAACAACGCCATTGAAAAACTGGAAGCCAAACAAAAAGAAGTGGTGGCCAGCATTACCAAGCTGAATTTGAACCAAAATAAAATCAAACGTTTGACCAACAAAATCAAAAATTTGGCCGACCGCTTGACCGAAGCCCGCAACGATATGCAGCGCTTTGACGATTATTTTGGCCCGTACGCCAACGTGAAAAAGCTGGTAAACCGCTTTAAAGCCGGCAAAATAACCGAAAAAGAATTTAAAAAAGCCACCAAGTTCACCCTGCCGGAATTGGAACGCGCGCTTTCCAATATCGAAGACGTCCAGCGCCGCCACGCCCAGATGGTGGACACCCTGCCGATGACGGAAAAGGAATTTTTAGCCTTCAACGACCGCATCGTATTTTTTGAAGATATGATTTTGCAGGACAAATTAAAACTCATCAAAGCCAACCTGCGCTTGGTGGTGTCTATCGCCAAGAAGCACGTCAATTCCAACTTGGAACTGTCGGACTTAATCCAGGAAGGCGGCCTGGGGCTGATGAAAGCCGTGGAAAAATTCGAATACAAACGCGGGTTTAAATTTTCCACCTACGCCACGTGGTGGATCCGCCAAAGCATCAACCGCGCCATTGCGGACCAGGCCAACACCATCCGCATCCCGGTGCATATGAAGGAGTTGGTTTCCAAGCTGACCAAAGTTACCAACAAATTCCGCCAGGAACACGGGCGCGAACCCACGCTGGAAGATTATTCCAAGACGCTGCGCCTGTCGGTAGAAAAAGTGAAAAGCGTGCTCAAAATTATGCAGGACCCGATTTCCCTGTCTACGCCTATCGGCGAGGACGAAGATTCCAACCTGGAAGACTTTATCGAAGATAAGAACGGGCCAAACCCCACCAGCGCGGCGGTGGATTTCCTGCGCAAGCAAGAAGTGGCCGACGTGCTTGCCACCTTGTCGGAACGGGAAGCCAAAATTATCAGCCTGCGCTTTGGGATAGACTCGGGTTACCCCCGCACGCTGGAAGAAGTGGGCAAAATGTTCAACGTCACGCGCGAACGCGTGCGCCAGATTGAAGCCAAAGCCATCCGCAAACTGCGCCACCCCAGCCGCACCAAGATGTTGAAAGATTACCAAGACAACTAATCCAAACCGCCCCGGGTTTCCCGGGGCGGTTTATTTTTGCCCAATTCGCTTTGGCCGAAACACCTAAACGGGAAATATGCCGGCACCCTTTCTAACCAAAAGGCGGTTCCTTTTTCGGGAACCGCCTTTTTCAAAAGCCGCCAAAGGGCAAACGTTACTTGATTTTCTGCCGGGCCCACTGCAGCAGTTGTTCCTGGAATTGCGCCTGCTGGAAAAATTCCATCAATTGCCGCTGCATTTTTTGCTGCGGGGAGCGGGGCGCCTTGTTGGGGTGCAATAAATTGGCTTGCAGCGAAGCCAACGCGCGGGACTTGTCATCCAACGAATATCCAATGGCTTTTCCGTCCGCGTTTAATACAATCAAGCGGGACTGGATTTCCTTACCGAACTGCGGGGCTTCCTTATACCACAGGAAATCCTTCTTCCCCATTTTTTCCAACTCGAGCGCCGTGGGGGTTCCTTTCCGCTTAAAAAAGAAAGAGTGTGCCAGGATAGGCGTCGATCCATCCCGGAAAGAAACATCCTTTTCTGCCCACAGCGCTTGGCCGTTTTTTACAGCCAAGCGGAAATATCCTTCAAAAAAGTAAGTATAATAGATTTTTTCGCCATTTGCCCCTTGGCTCACCACGGGACGGTCAAACAAGTCCCGTTTGAGCACTTTTTCCCGCATGTGCGGGTCCAGCGGCACAAAGGCCGGCTGGTCGGCCAAGGCATAGGTTTGGCTGGAAATAACCTTTCCGGCCTGGTAGGTTTCCAAAACGAAAACGCCCGGATAGGGGGAGCTGATCCAATAGGGCCCGCGCAAGGCGGACCGCCCCCTAATGTAGTAATCCTTGGAAAAAGGACACAAACTTTTCCAGCCTTTATTTCCGCCGCGCGCCGTACCGCGCAGAATATCGGACAAATTAATGAGTCCGTCGGCCTCATCACAGCTAATACGACTGTTCTTATTCATTATTCCGTCATAGATGTAGGCGGAAGCATATCGGCTGGGATTTTTATTGCGCGCCTGGGCATATTGGTCGTTAAGGCCCAGGGAATGGCCGATTTCGTGCAGCGCCTGCTTTTTAAAAGTCCTTTCTTGCACCCGACGACTCTCCTTGGAGTTTTCTTGCGACAGAAGCATTTGCGGAACATAGTCGGGATCGCAGGGTTTTACGATATAGCAAGCGGAAGCGCCGCATTGCAATTGGATAATAATTTCCGGTAAAATTTTAACAATAACATCCGCTGGCTCTCCCTCTTTCACAAATTGCGTTTTGATTCTTTTAAACAAAGGCAACAAATCGGCAAACTCGTTTTGGCGGCCGGATTTCTCAATTATGGTAATCACCGAAGAAAACCATTCTTTATAAAATTGGTCCAACTGCTCGTAATACTCCCGCGGCGTTTTTGACCACTCCGGCAATGTGCTGACGGATATCCGCACCGGTTTCCCCTGCAAGAATTTAGACAGCAGGGATTGGCCGTTGGCCCCCCGTGTCGGATTGGCTTTTTTGGAGGGAGTATTCAAAAGAAGAGGTAGCTCCCCACGGCGCGGCGCCATACACGCCCGTCCACACCCCCAGCAAACACAATCCGAATATCCATTTCCGCATAAC
>CALUQD010000022.1 GCA_944322825.1 Candidatus Avelusimicrobium pullicaecorum | reverse complement strand
TTGCCGCAATATGAACTGGCGGTGATGAAATCCCGCTTTGCCACCATGCGCACGGTGGCCGAGAACCTAAAAAAAGCCGAAGAAGTGTATTATATGGCCAACGGTTATTACGAGGCTAATGCGGACAAATTGGATTTTGATTACAAGGGTACTTGTACTGGGAATGATATGCTCTGGTGTGGCAACTTTTTAATAGATCTATTGGCGGGCACCGGGGTTGTGAGCACTCCGAGCCATTTGTATATAAGTCTGCAGTATTGCCCGGGGGCCACGTCATCTGATTGTACGCAAAAAAGGGAATTTTATTATAGAGTATGGTTAGACAATTCCGCCAATCCGGGCAAACGGGAGTGCCTGGGGGACACCGACAAGGGCAAAAAATTCTGCAAAATCATCAACGCCGAACAATAAATTCCGCCCAACCTATTCAAATAAAATCCCGCCAATACTTCCGGCGGGATTTTTGTTGGGCTATTTAGCAAAAACTACTTAATCATTCCGCCGCCCAGCACAACATCTCCGTCGTACAGCACGGCCGACTGCCCGGCGGTTACCGACAGTTGTGCCTCCTCAAATTCCGCCGAAAAAGTGCCGTCCTTTTCTACGGTTACTTGCGCTTTGGCCGGCACGTGCAAATTGCGGATTTTAATTTCGCACGTAAATTTTTCCGCCGGCGGTTCGCCCGCTATCCAGCTGACGTGGTCCGCCTGCAGCGTTTGGGAATACAGCGCTTCTTTCGGGCCGATAATCACTTGGTTTTTGGACGCGTCAATGCGCACGACGTACATCGGCGTTTTAAAGCCGCTTACGCCCAAGCCTTTGCGCTTGCCAATCGTATAGCCCCAAATGCCGTTGTGGCGGGCGACGGGTGTGCCGTCCAGCGTTACGATGTCGCCCGGCTTGTTGGGAAAGTTTAACAAGTCGTTGTAATCGCCGCAATAAAAATCCTGGCTGTCCTCTTTGTCGGCTACGGCCAGGCCGGCGCGCCGGGCCACTTCGCGGATTTCGGGCTTGGTCATTTCGCCCAGCGGGAATAGCACGCGCGAAAGCTGTTCTTGCGTCAAACGGTGCAAAAAATAACTTTGGTCGCGTGATAAATCGTTGGCTTTTTTCAGCAGGTATTTTCCGGTTTTGGGGTCGTGTTCCACGCGGGCGTAGTGCCCGGTGGCGAATTTGTCGAAATGAATGCCTTGCTTTCGGGCCGCTTCGGGCAGGATGCCAAATTTAATCAAACTGTTGCACAACACGCACGGGTTGGGCGTGCGGCCGCAGGCGTATTCCTGGCGGAAATTATCCAGCACCGCTTGGCGGTACGGCAGGCGGCAGTCCACCGTTAGGTATTCGATGTCCAGTTTCTTAGCCAGTGCGCGGATTTCCGAAACGTCTTCTTTTTCTGGGGATAAGCAGGCATTTTTTTGGTAAGCGCCGGCAGGCACCGGCAAAGAAGGGTCCCATATCATCATTGTTGCGCCGATAACGCGGTACCCCTGCTCTTTAAGCAATACGGCCACGGCCGCGGAATCCACTCCGCCCGACAGACCGATAAGTATTGTCGCTTTTTCCATCAACAACTCCATTTGTTAAATTGTACTTAAGGTTGAAAGCCAAAAGGACACTATATTGTAGTATTTTCGGCCGCGGCCGTGCCACTTGCGGCCTTCGTGCACGGGCAAAACCCCTGCCAACGCAGGCCGCCCGGGCAAAAAAATCCCCGCTTAGGCGCGGGGAAAAATTTAGGAATTTTTCTTTTCGTCCACCGGCACGTTACTGGTTTGCGCCTGCGGCTGGTTGACGGAAATATGCGCGTAGAGCTTGCGTACGGAAGGATAGATTTTTTTGAAAGCGGCCACTACGTGCGGGTCGAACGATTTGCCGGATTCGCCCAAAATGTAGGCGTAGGCGTCGTCGGTCGGCCAGGCTTTTTTGTATACGCGGAACACGCACAGCGCGTCGAACACGTCGGCTACCGTAATGATGCGCGCTTCTATCGGTATTTCTTCGCCTTTTAACCCTTTGGGGTAGCCGGAGCCGTTCCATTTTTCGTGGTGGAAGCACGCCATTTTGTGTGCGATTTTAAGCACCTTGGAGTGGGCTCCTTCCAAAATGCGCCCGCCGTAGATGGTGTGCGATTTCATAATTTCAAATTCTTCGGGCGTCAGTTTGCCGGGTTTGAGCAAAATGTTGTCGGCCAGCGCTACTTTGCCAATGTCGTGCAGCGGGCTGGCGTTTTTGATGAGGTCCGCGTCTTTTTTGCTCATTCCCAAGGCCAAGGCCAGCAGGTAGGAAATAATGCTGATGTTTTTTAAGTGGGCGCGGGTGTCCTGCTGGTCGCGGTATTCGGCCGTGACGGCCAGGCGGTAAATGGTTTCCAACTGGGCGACGTGGACGTCTTGGTACAATTTAGCGATTTCAATGGAGCTGGCGGCAAAGGTGGCCAACAGCTGCAAAATGCCTTCGTCTTTTTTATCAAAGGCGGTGCCGTCGGATTTATTGGCTACTTGAAAAACCCCCAGCACTTTGCCGGCGTTGTTTTTAAGCGGGATAGCCAACATCGAATGGGTGCGGAAATCGGTGACCATATCCACATCCATCGAAAAACGCGGGTCTTCGTAAGCGTTTGGGAGATTGATGGTTTCGCCGGTGCGGGCCACCAGCGAGATGACGCCGTTGCCGTTAAGCGGTACACGGATTTCGGTATGTTCCAAGCCGCGGCCCTGCGCGATTTTGGACCACAGTTCGTTTTTTTCCGCGTCTTTGAGGTAAATGGTGCAGCGCCCTACGTCCAGCATTTTGGTGATTTGCTGACCGATGATATCCAACAACTTGTCCAGGCGCAATTCGCAGGAAAGACGCGCCCCAAATTCCACCAGCAAGTTCAGCTTTTCTTCAGCGGAGAGCTTGCTGCTTTCTGGCCTGAAAGGTTGCATATGTTCACCCGTTTAAGCGTGCTAAATGGTCTGCCTTGGCCTGCGGATAAAACCGCTTGAGTTGAAAATTAAGTTCCAAGGCGGCGAGCCCTGACAATGTAAACACAGTTCCCGTCTGTGTTCGGGCGATGCTTCGTACGGCGGACATACAAATTTTTTCACCCAAATTTCCCCGTACAAAACTATAACCGAACGCGGGCGTGCCCGCGTCCTTATACAAACACTCTACAAAATTTTTCTTAAAATGTGTTTTTAAAATTTTGCGGGCTTCTTCAAAGGGTTTTCCTTCGCGGGAAAACAGCGCGCCGCAATCCAAGCGCACGCGGGCGGACGCCCCGGCGGGAGAAAGTTTAGGTGGGAATAAATCGGTGACAAACAGGACGCAGTCGGCAAAAGCCTGGGCTTTGTTTTGCCAATAGGGCCACGCGGCAAATAATTGCGGCGCCCTGCGCAAGAAAAGATACACATCCACACTGTCTGTTACTACCGGCAGCTTCCCTTTGTGCAGCGAAGCGTGCCGCAAAATCAACCGGCGCACCCAGCGGCGGCTTTGGCGCAAGTCGCCGTATACATATTCAAATAATCCGCTGGAGGTGTTTGGCCAAAGCAGCGTTTGGTGTTTTTTTTGTGAAGCCAATTGCAAGACGGACAAGGCCAGCTGCGGGAGGAAAAATTCGGCTTCCAAGGACGGCAAATAAATAAGCGTCGGTTCCGCCGGAGTGTTGGCGAAGGCTTGATGCAGGGCGCGGCGTTGTGCGGCCGGCGGAAACGCTGGCAGGATATCGTCGGCGTGGTTGAGCCAGGAAAGCCCGGGCAGGCGGGTAAAGCCGCACCCGCGGGCAAAGCGCAGTAAGCCCAACCGGCGCAGCCATAGCCCTGTGTGTACCAGCCGGCGGAAAGCGGTGGGGCGGGTTCCCCGCCACGAAAGCAGTTTAAAAAGCAAAGCCGGCAGCGCCTGGGTGCGCAAGGTGCGGCGCAGTTCCAGCATATGTTCGGCGGTGGGGATTTTGCCCGCACACGCTTGCGTGCATCGCCCGCACAGCAGGCAGGAGTTCAGTGTTTCTTCCGCCTGGCGGCGGTTGCGGGTTAAATTTAGTTTCCCTTCCGCGGCCAAACGCACCAACTGGTTGCGCCCCCGCGGGGAAAATGTTTCCTGCGACGTGAGCAAATACGTGGGGCAGGCTTGCTGGCAGCTGCCGCAGCGGTTGCAATAAGAAACGGAATCGTACACCGTGCGCGCGCCAAACGGCGTTTCCAGCCTGCACAGGTGACGTGCAGGGTGCTGCGGGTCCAGCTGCGGTGTATAGAAATCAGGCATTGGTTCCTCCGGGCAGGGAAGGGAATAAGCCTTCCGGGTCGAGCTGTGTTTTGAGTGCGCGCCACAGGGGGGTGGCCTTTCCCGGGCGGAAAGAACACGCACGCACGGGGCGAACCGGCTGGGCAAAAATTTTAAAAGTCAGTTGAGTGACGAGTCCCAATGTCCCTTGCGAACCGGCAAATAAACGCGTTAGATGATAGCCGGCGGCATTTTTCATTAATTTCCCGCCGTAGCGGACGCAAGAGCCGTCCGGCAGAAGGGCTTGCAAGCCCAACACGTGCGGATAAAAATCCGGCATACAGCCCGACGCAAATGCGCCGCCCAGCGTGCCTTTGCCGGCGGGCAAAGCACAAAAGACATTTTCCTTTGCCAAGGCCTGGGCCAGTTCGTCCAGCGTTACGCCTGCTTCGGCGGTGGCGGTATAGTTGGTTTTGTCTATTTCCAGTATGCGGTTCAACGAGCGTGTGGATAGCGTATTTGGCGCGTGGGTGCGCAGGCGCGTGTTGCCGCCAATAAGCGCAATAGGATCGTGTGCCTCACGGCGGATGCGCAACATTTCCGCCAACGCTTGCACCGCCGGCGCCGGCGGCAAGGCCGGGCGTGCTTTGTTGGCGTAATCCAACGGGATAAGCTTTAACGGGTTAGCAATGTTTTGGGGGTCGGCTGCGCGTTTGATTTTGGCAAATAAATCCAGCGTGGGCGCATCATACTGGTACGCCATTACGGCGCGTTTTTCCACGCCGACGCCGTGCTCTCCCGATACCGTGCCGCCGCAATCCACGCACGCCTGCAAAATTTCTTTGAGCGCCCGGGTGACGCGCACGGCGTCGGGCTTATTGCGTTCGTCAAACACAATTTGCGGATGAAAATTGCCGTCCCCCGCGTGGAAAAGCAGGCTGGCGTAGATATGGTTATCGTCTAAAATTTGACGTACTTTTTGCAGTGCGCGCGGCAGTTCGCTGCGCGGGACGGTGCCGTCCCCCACCATTACGTTGGGCGCCAGCCGCGCCATCGCCGCGTACGCCGCCCGGCGGCCGAACCAGAGTTTTTGGCGTTCTTCTTCCGTCTTGGCCGGGATAAATTGCTGGGCGTGGTTTTGCAGGCAAATGCTTTCCAGTTGTTTTTCTTCTTTTTCGATTTGCGCGGGCGTGCCGTCCAGTTCTAAAATCAACAACGCTTGGGCGTCGGCTGGATAGCCGGCGTGGGCAAATTCCTCCACGGCGCGGGTGGTTACCTGGTCCATCGCTTCCACACAGCGCGGGATAATGCCTTGGGCCGCTAAATCGCTGACGGTTTGTACGCTGTCGGCCAGCGAGGGAAACGTAACCAAAAAAGTTTTGATGTGCTTGGCCGCCGGCAGAATTTTCACCTTCATTCGTTTGATAATTCCCAGCGTCCCTTCGCTCCCGGCCAAGAGGCCAATCCAATCCGGCCCCGGGTCCTGGCGGGATAAATGCATTTCCGTTCCGTCCGGCAAGACAAAGTCCGCCTCCAGCACGTGGTCTATGGTGCCGCCGTATTTCATACAGCGCGCGCCGCTGGCGTTTTGCGCCAGGTTTCCGCCTAACGTGCAGACGCGTTCGCTGGCCGGGTCCGGCGCGTAGAAAAAGCCTAAGGGCGCCAGCTGGTCCTGCAAGTCCCCGGTGATTACACCCGGCTCTACGAGGGCATACCCTTCTTGCGTATTGATTTGCAAAATGCGGTTCAGCCCGGCCGTATTTACAATCACGCCGCCGTTTAACGCCGCACAGCTGCCGGCGTGGTTGGTGGCCGCGGCGCGCGCTACAAACGCAATAGCGTATTGGTGCAAAATGCGCAGGATGGGGGCGATAGCCTGTTCATTAGGCAGGTTGATGAGCGCATCCGGCCGCGTGCGGGAAAGGGAGCAATCATAAGCATAGAGCGAAAGAGAAACATCATCCGTGAGGACATTTTCTTTTCCAACCAGTTGCTGAAGTGCGCGTATAGCGGGGGCCGGTATTTTCATAAAAATGGAGTAAAAGCGTGGCTGCGTAATTAATTTTTGTATACTATTATTATATTATTTGTATAAGGCAGTATTCCAATGCAAAGCCCTAAAAAACCAAAGCAAGTGATTGTGGTGGGAGATGTGCACGGCCAATTTGAGCCGTTTGTAAAGCTCTTGCGCTATGCCGGCGTGGTGGACGAACAGCTAAATTGGTCCGCCGGCCATAATCGCTTGGTGCAGATGGGGGATATTTTGGACCGCGGGCCCGCCTCGCGCAAGGTGGATGATTTGTTGGATAAAATCCAAAAACAAGCACTTGCTGCCGAGGGCGAAGTGGTGCGCCTGGTAGGTAACCACGAATTGGAGCCCTTGCTTTCGAACTTTGTCATTTCCGGGTTCAGCCAGGAAGAAGCCAAACTGATGCAGGAAAAACTCACCCGCCAAGTTTTAAATGGCGAACTGCGCGCGGCGTATGCGTACAAAGGCATTTTGTTTACGCACGCCGGCGTGACGCGCAAATTGTATAAAATTTTTCAAATGCAATTGGACGATCCCAATGCCAGCAATATCGCGTCGCTGATTAACTTGATTTTTCGTGAGTCTATCAAACACGAATTTTTTAAACATCCCATTTTTAACATCAGTATCAGCCGCCGCGGCGCGGACCGCTTTGGCGGAATCTTTTGGGAAGATTTGGAAGATTTGGTTTCTTCGTACCCCAAAAGCCCGTTGGTGCAGGTGGTGGGGCATACGCAGGTGGACCGGATTATTTTGGACCGCTCGGCCAATATCATCCCGGTGGATGTGGGAATGCACCGCAAATTGCAGTATTTGATTATAGACGAAGCCGGCGTCCCGCATATTATGGAAGTTCCGCAAAGCGCGGCCGCATAAGTGGATTTGTGTCGAAAAAAGGAACGGCGCGAAGCCGTTCCTTTTTGTCGTTTATGTGCGGGTTAAAGCTAGCGGGCCAGTACGGAAGCGATGATTTTTTCGGCTTGGCGGTCCATTTCGGCGCGGTCTTGGGGGGCGTGGTCGTCCATCCCGGATAAGTGGAGCGCCCCGTGGGTGACGTACATCAGCATTTCCTGCAAAATGGTGTGCCCAAACGATTTAGCATTTTGGCGCGCCACCGGGTAACAGACAAAAATATCCCCAAACGCCCACGGTTCGCCGGTGTCGAAGGGGGGCTTTTCGTGGTTAAACGAAATCACATCGGTTACGTAGTGATGGTCCAAAAATTCCACATTGACGCGGCGGATTTCTTTTTCATCCACGAAAATCACGTTGACCTCAATGTTTTGCCGGGCGAATTTTTTGAGGCCTCTTTCCAGCGCCGCTTTGAATAAACCCGTGCGGCGTAAATATGTGGGTACGTCGGTTTGATAAAAAATATGGGCAATCATTTGCTTTTCCCCGAGTGTTTCTTTTCCCATTTGTCGTAGGCGGCCACAATGTCTTTTACGAGTGGGTGGCGCACCACATCCTCCCCGGTGAACTGGATAAACGCCACGTTTTTTAATTTGCCCAGCACCTCGGCCGCTTGCAAGAGGCCGCTGGCTTTTTTATCCGGCAAATCAATTTGCGATAAATCGCCGTTCACGATCATTTTAGAGCCAATGCCCATACGCGTTAGGAACATTTTCATCTGGGCGGGCAGCGTGTTTTGCGCTTCGTCTAAAATAATAAATGCTTTTTCCAGCGTGCGCCCGCGCATATAGGCCAGCGGAACGATTTCCAAAATGTTATTGTATTTAAGCGAATTAAATCGTTCCATTCCCAGCATTGTGTAGAAAGCGTCATAAATCGGACGCAGGTATGGGTCTACTTTTTCTTCGATATCGCCCGGCAAAAAACCTAGTTTTTCGCCGGCTTCCACTATCGGGCGCGTGACCACAATGCGTTCCGTCAGCCCCAGCTCCAGCGCGCGCAAAGCGCACGCACAGGCCAGGAAGGTTTTGCCCGTACCGGCAGGGCCGGACGAAATGACCAAGTCGTTGGCGAAGACGGCTTCGATATATTTCTTTTGGTTCTCGCTGCGGGCTTCCACGGGGCGGGCGTGTTCCGGGCGGAAAACGATGTTGTTGGCAAAAGGAACCGTGTCTTTGACTAAATCCAGCGGGCGTTTTTCGGCGTTGAGCGCCAGGTCTTTTTGCAGTTTGGCCAGCGCTTTGTCCACGCGCGAGTTTGTACCTTTCACGGACAATAAAGCGCCGCCGCCGTCTTCATCGTATTTCACAAAAACGGTGACTTTGAAATTTTTTTCCAACGCGCGCAGTTTGCGGTCCTGGATGCCTAGGGCGATTAAAATTTCTTCTTGGTTTTTGAGTTTTAAGGTTTTAATCATATACAAAAAAGCGCGGCGTTTGCCGCGCTTTTAATCAGAATTTGCTCTTTCCGCGCGGGATAACTACAATGCCGGATGGGTCTATATAGTATTTTTGGGAGTCCGCATCCATATTGTGCCCAATGGTTTGTTTGGCGGCCACGGTGTTAAAGCGGTCCATAATGACTTTTTTGAGTTTGGCGCCGGCTTTAATTTCGCAGTTATCCATAATTACGCAGCCTTCCAATTCGGCTCCTTCGCCCACGATTACGCTGTCGCTGATGACGCAGTTTTTGATTTTGGCCTTCGGGTGAATGATGCAGCCGTCCCCGATAATGGAATTATTCACTGTTCCGCCTAAATACTTCGTAGGCGGCACGCGGTTGAGCGTGGTGCTGATCGGCCATTTGGGGTTGTTTAAATCCAATTTTGGCTTGGGGCCCAGCAGGTCCATATTCGTTTGCCAGAAGGATTCGATCGTTCCCACGTCGCGCCAGTAGCCTTGTTCTTCGTGCGGCTTGGCGCCGGGAAGCGTTTGGCTTTGGAAGTTGTAGGCAAAGGTGCGATGGTCGGTCAAAATTTTAGGCAGGATGTGTTTGCCAAAGTCCAGGGCGGGTACGTCGCAAAAGCGTTTTTGCAGTACTTGCAGCAGTACGTCCGTATTAAAAATGTAGTTGCCCATCGAGGCATACGCCGCTTTGGGGTTGCCCGGAATGCATTTGGGTTGGGCGGGTTTTTCGTCAAACTGGATAATGCGGCCGTTTTCGTCCGTGCCCAATACGCCAAACGCCGAGGCTTCCGCCAGCGGCACCGTGTTGGCGGCTACGGTGACGTCCGCTTTGTTTTTGAGGTGGAAATCAATCATCTGCCGCACGTCCATTCGGTAGATGTGGTCCGCCCCAAAGATGGCTACCAAATCCGGTGCGAAATCTTTGACGAGGTTGATGTTTTGGCGCACCGAATCGGCCGTGCCGCGGTACCAAATTTCCCCCAAGCGCATCTGCGGCGGCACGCAGGTTAAAAAATGGTCCGAAATAATACCTTCCGAACGCCACGTCGTGCGCAGGTATTCAATAAGACTTTGCGACAGATACTGCACCAACACGTAGGAAGAAAAAATCCCCGAGTTGACGAAGTTGGAAAGCACAAAGTCCACAATTCTGTATTTCCCGCCGAACGGCACGGAGGGTTTGGAGCGGTCTTTGGTGAGCGGATAAAGACGTTCCCCTTTTCCCCCGGCCATAATCATGCCGAGTATTCTCATACGTTTCCCCTTATTAATAAGACTTTTATTCCGAGCCCAACGGCAGTTGCTTGTTCAGCGCTTCGAACGCTTCCCACGCCCACGGCATTTTTTCTTCCACCATTTTGGCAATTTCGTTGGCATAGACACGGATTTCCCACTGTGCGTGTTTATCCGTGCGCAGGCATAAAAAGTTGAACAGGCTTCTGGCGTTTACACTCCAGTAAAATTGGGTATATTGGCATACCGGCAATACGCCGCGCGCCATTTCGCGCGCCACGCCGGCTTCCAACAGTTTATGATAGGCCGCATAAGAGGCTTCTACGCTGTCTTCGTAAATTTTGCGCAGAGCGTCGTTATCCAGCTGGCTGTCGGCCACGGAGCCTTGCTTGTTTTTGGTGTCCTGGCCGCGGAATTTGGAAGGAATATAGAATTCGTCTTTTACTTCGGTATAGCGGGCGCTGATTTCGTTGTACGAGCCCCAGCGGTGGCGCATCCACTGGCGCGCCACATAAATCGGGCAGCAGATGTGAAACTGAAAATAACAATGTTCAAAAGGCGTATGGTGCGCGTGTTCCATTAAGTATTTAATCAGCCGTTTATCTTGTTCCGGCCCTTTGGAAACGGCCCCGAACGATACGCGGGCCGCTTGCACGGCGCGGTCGTCGCCGCCCATAAAATCTACCAGGCGTACGAAGCCTTTGTCCAGCACATTGATTTTTTCATTAGACTGTTGCACGGTGTTCTCCTAACTATTTGAAAATTTCTACAACGGAACTGTTTCCGCCCGGCAGCACCTCGGCCGTCAGGATGGCGTCGTCCGAACAAGCGGTATCATACACGTACCCGTCCAACGGGAGGGTGTCCGTGATGTTCAAACGTCCTTTTTCAAACGCCATAAAATGTATGTTACTGCTGTGGTATTGGCCGAAAGCTGACGACAATATGCCGTACTTGGATTTGTTTTCCACGGCGGCCACAGTAGCGTTGCCGGCCGGGCCGAAAACCTGTACGGACGGATAGAAATCCACAATCTCCTGCTTATATTTTACACGATTTGGAGCCTTGGCGAACAAATCCTTGCTTTCGGCGCGTTTGCCTTTGGCGGTGCTCAGGCGGATTGTGCCGTTGGCGGACGTGTAGATGAGATTGGAATCGCCCGGTTTTTCTACCTCGTAAAAATTGACGCCGCTCAGCCAGTTGCGCTGGGTGGAAACGGTCGGCTTTCCGACGGTGATTTGCCCGTCTGCATACGTTACCTCGCGTGCGCTGCCGGGGCGGCCCGCCGTGGCAAACGGCGTTTGCGCCCACAGTTTTTTATCTGTTCCGCAGCCCACTTCTTTCATAAAATAGGGCAGTTTATCGGTTTGGACCAAGGCGTTGTTTTGGTTTTCCAGTACGAGGGTGGAAAATGTTTTGCGCGAAGGCTCATAGACCGATACGAAAATTTGCGCCAGCCCCGCTTTCACCGGTACGGCCGAAAGCACGACGGCTTGTGCGGAGCGGGAGATTTGATAGGAGAGTTCTTGGCGCAGGGTGTCTTTTTCTCCCCGGCTCCATACGGTAACGACCCCTTTGTCCGACAGCGTAATAATGTTTTGGGCGCCGGGCGCGGTGACGTCGGCTTGGCTTAAGCTGACGATTTCCTGTTCCACCGGTTCATACACAATTTTACGGCGGGAAGAAATTGTTGCGGCGGGTTCCTGGCCGGCGGGCGCGGCCGGAGCGGCAGTGGGCGCAGCCGGAGCGGCTTCTTCCAGCACCGCTTCCTGCCCGACGGCAATTTTAGCCGTATCGGCCAATTCTCCGACGGCGTACTTTTCCTGTACTTCTATGATTTTTCCGGCGGGAGAGTACGTGTGTACTTCCCCTAAATCGTTGCCTGTTTTGGGATTGACGAGTTTTTCCGACGATAAAATAACTTTGAAAGACTGCCCTTTGGTTACTTTTTGCTTGAAGGAGGTAGTATCCAAATAGACTTTCTTGCCGTCCACGCGGACCACCATTCCTTGCGCGCTGCCAAGCGCGGGAAACAATCCAAATACGGCCAGGACCATCAGTCGGGCGATGTTATTTTTCATATAATAATTGTATACCATTTTTCCCGGGAGTGAACAATGTCAAAAAACAATTTCAGCGATTTAGTGGAAACCTTTGCCGTTTTGCGCGGCCCTAACGGCTGCCCATGGGATAAAAAACAAACGCACGAGACCCTTATCAAATGCCTGCAAAACGAAACCCAGGAACTCATAGACGCCATCCACAACAACGATACCGAAAATATGAAAGAAGAACTGGGGGATGTGCTGTTGCAGGTGCTGATGCACAGCCAAATCGCCGCCGAAGAAGGCAAATTCACCATTGATGACGTCATCCAGGGATTATACGATAAACTCCACCGCCGCCATCCGCATGTGTTTGGCGGCCACACCCAAGCCGCCTCGCCCGAAGAAGCGCTGGCCCTGTGGAAAGAAATGAAAAAGAAAGAACGGGCCGGAAAATAACTTTTGTTCCCGGCAAAAAGTTTTGTTCCCAACAAAAAGCGGCCTAAAACGGGCCGCTTTTTTGCGTATAAAGGGTATTTTGCCCAAAAATAAACCCCCGCGTATTATTTCGGGGGTTTAGCTCATTTGTGTCATTATCATGACTTATGTTCCTCTTTCCTAGGGAGGCTCCGTATCCGGGTCTTCACGCAATAGGAAAACACGCCGTGCTTTCACAACTGCAACCAAGGACAATCGGGCTGTTCCCAAGTACTTAGTACTATTACTATAAGCCTGTTTGGCTGTTTTTCAAGGCCTATTTAGCGGCCTGGGTCCCTAAAAAACCGGGGTTTGTAAAGCCCCGGTTTTCTGTTTCTGACGAAAACTATTTTATCCACGCGTCGGCGTGCTGGACGCTGGGCACATGGGCCGGATTAAATTGCGGCTCTTGCCCGGCTGCTTTTTGTTGGCGGTAGTCGTTTAAAACATCCACCACCTGCCGGCGCAAGCGCAAAATGGCGTAGATGTTCATTAAGGCCATCACCGTCATAAACAAATCCGCCAGGTTCCACACCAGCTTCAACTGCAAGACGGCGCCTAGCAACACCATCACGCTTACCCCCGTGCGGAAAAACACCATTACCCAGCGTTTGCGGGTTAAAAATTCCACATTCGCCTGCCCGTAATAGTAGTTGCCGATAATGGATGTAAACGCAAACAGCAGTACGCTGGCCGAAATAAAATAATTGCCAAACACGCCCAGCGTTTGCGTGAGTGTTTTTTGCGTTAGGGCGATGCCTTCCAAACCCGGGAAGGATTGATAGCCGCCCAACATCACAATAAACGCGGTGCAGCTGCAAATAACCAGCGTATCAACAAATACACTAAATGCCTGCACATAGCCTTGTTTGACCGGGTGCGAAATGTTGGCCGTGGCGGCGGCGTTGGGCGCGCTGCCCATACCGGCCTCGTTGGAAAAAAGCCCGCGGCGGGCGCCCGTCATAATCGTGGCGCCCAGCGTGCCGCCCGCGATGTTGCGCAGGCTGAAGGCGTCGGAGAAAATCACTTGCAAGACACCGGGCAGTTTTTCCGCATTGAGCAATACCACCAATAGGGTTACGCCAATATATCCGAGGGCAAAAATCGGAACGATGACGGCTGAAAATTTAGCGATGCGTTTCAATCCGCCAAAGATGATGATGGCCGTCAGCGCCGCCAGCACAATGCCGGTCAACGAGCTGTCCACTTGGAAGGAAGCCTCCAGCGATTGGGCAATCGTGTTGGACTGGACTGAGTTAAACACAAAGGCAAACGTCAGCGTAATAATGACGGCAAAGGCCAAACCCAATTTGCGGCTGCCCAAAGCGGTTTGCATATAATAGGCCGGTCCGCCGCGGAAATGGGTGCCCGTTTTTACCTTGTATACTTGGGCCAGGGTGCTTTCGGCAAACGCCGAAGCGGACCCGATGACGGCAATCAGCCACATCCAAAACACAGCACCGGGGCCGCCAATCGTAATCGCCAGCGCTACGCCGGCAATGTTGCCGGTACCCACGCGCGACGCGGTGCTGATGGCAAACGCTTGGAAAGAAGAAATGTGACCTTTTTCTTTGGGCTTGCCCGAAGTTTCCATCATCAGCCGGAGCATTTCTTTCGGACGGACGAATTGCACAAAGCGGGTGGCAATCGTAAAATACAGCCCCGCAAACAACAGCGCGGCCATCAGCACATAACCCAGGAAACGGTCGTTGAGCAGGGTTATGGCCTGCGTTAAAATATCAGTCATTACAACTCCTTGGTATTGGTATTGCGGGTACAATAACAAAACGGGGGTGTTTTAAAAACACATTTTACAGTATAGCTTTTTTAGACGGGCGGGGAAACAGAAATTAATGAAAGCGGCGCAGCTTTTTGTCCAGCCAGTAGGCAAATAGTCCGTTGCTTAGGAGCAGCGGAGGGGTGCAAAGCATCGTGCGGTAGATGACGCCGCGTGAAATTTTTACCCGGCGTTGGGGGTCCAGCAGGCAAGGTTCTTGGTATACTTTCCAAAGCGTGTCTGCCGTCCACAGAACCGGCCACGCCACCGCCGCCCGCTGCCCGGGCTGCGTTTTGGGCAGCTGCGGAAAATACTTCTTCGCGCTTTTTAGATTGTTTAATCCCCACGCAATCCATTTGCGCTTGACGGGTTCAAACCGGGCGGAATTTGCCGGAGCTAATAAATCCGCCGCGCTTAATCCGGCCGTTTCTAAATCCATTCGCGGGAAATAACACCGGCCGATGCGTAAATCTTTCGGCAAGTCGCGCAGAATGTTGACGATTTGCAAAGCGTCGCCGATTTGCTGCCCAAGCGCATAGAACGCTTCTTCCGGCATAGCTATGGGTGCGGTGTGATAAATCAGCCGGCTCCAAAAAAGGCCCGGTTCTCCTCCCATTAAACGGCAATAGCGCTCCAATTCCGCCGGCGTATCAAAGGCGCGCAACTCGCGGGAATGTTCCGCAGGAAAAAACGTTAAGTCTGTTTTCATCCCTTCGCACACGGCATACACAACATCCATAATAATCCCGCGCAGCGTATCATCCAGCGTATTGAGCGCTTCCAAACAGGCGGGTAAATGTTTAATAAGTTCCGTTTCGTAGGGATTTTCCGACGGAGCGGAAATTTCTTGCGCGAGCTGGGCCGTGTCTGACGGGGTTTGCTCCTGCAATAAGTGCGGGAAACGCTCTATCCAATACAACCGCCGCGAAGAAGGCAAAATCGGCGTGTCGGCAATCGTGTCCGCATAACGGCACAGCAAATAAGCGGTGCCAAAGGCGGGCCGCATCGCGCGCGGCAGTGCCTGTACGCTTAAATAGAGGCTGCGGGAGGTATTTTTTAAAAGCGTTTGTAAATCCATATAATAAGGATAGCAAATTTCACAGCGAAAAATAATTGACAGCCTGTCGGAAATAAAGCATAATATATTTATGCAGCAGCTAAATACTATTCATTCTATCAATTGGAATTCCTTTAAATCGTTCAACGGTCTAAAGGATATTTCTATTTGATGCGGGTGTTTAGTATAAGAATTTGAATTTTGTATTTTTTAAAAACCCCGCTTGATAAAACCAGGCGGGGTTTTTATTTTAGCACGATTTCATATACCGGTTCCATTGAACCGGAGTGAAAAAACAAAACGGGTACAACAAAAATAAAGAAGGGTTGCGCTTTTAGCGCATCCTTCTTTCTATTTGGGGATCTTCCCTGCGCCGCCGCGGGCGGCATAGTGCCCTGCAGGACATAATGCGGACATAATTATGTGCACGCACGCGTGCGCGTACGGGGGAAGGCCTGCCTGCCCCGCAGGGCGTTGCACAAGCGGATACCACGCTTCCATCGGTGCCGCGAGGCTGCATAAACGGACGCGAAAGTTTTCGAAGGTGCGCCCGCCGCGGCGAAAAACCGTTGACCTGCCCCAAAAATTTTGATAAACTATACCTATCTAGGAAAGATGATTTACTTAGCAGCTGAAGCGAAAAAGTTTCAGGTAAAGTCTAAAAACTTATTTTTTCCGACGGGGAAAAAAGAGTTGACAAATAAAATAAAATTATCTATACTAGGTTTATAAGGAAACAAAAAGGTTTGTTTCCACGGAAGTTTTCAAGAACCCTTTTTCAGTTTTTGAAAAATTAGAAAAATGGGTCTTGACATTTCTGTCTTTTTTTGCTAGACTATACAAGTAGTCGCAATTGATCTTTGTAAACGTAATAACAAAACTTCTTACTTGTTTTTATAAACCGTTTTATAAACAGAAAACTTTTCGGCAGCGAAACATCACCTTATATTAGAAAAGGCAGACGATGGACTGAGCCGAGCTGATCAAGTTAGTTTTATAAAGGTTCGTAAAAACGCTTAACGTAAGCCTTATCCCTTCGGTCCCAAGCGGCCATGACTTCCTTGAATAATCAAGAAGTACAAAAACAGGCTTACACGCAGTACCTTATATAGAGCCGTAAGCAGGCGCTGGTTTGGATGTTTAAAAAACGCTTGACAAACACAAAAAAATATGCTTTAATAAAAGAGTAGTAAGAAAAGTCGAGCAGCAGAAAACAAAGTTTTCAAAAAAATGCTTGACAAACAAAAATAAATTTTGTTATAATATCTTTACAGCGTTGATCGCTGGAAAGAAGTTAAAATAAATTTCCGATTGCTTTTTTCAAGCAGGAAAAAAGCAACGAGGAAATTTCGCTCTCTGAAAATTTGACAGCAATGTGCGAATGGGCGATCTGAAAGGGACAAATCCTTCGGATTTGACAGTTCAGAGCTCATTAAAGTAAGTCATATACTATAGTATGACACCAAAGTTAATTCAAAAGAGTAGAGTCAAAAGTCAACAGCTCGCTGTTAGCGATTGATCGCCTTTGAACCGCTTGCGGTTTAAAGGTAATTAATTCTAATGGAGAGTTTGATCCTGGCTCAGAGTTAACGCTGGCATCGTGCATAACACATGCAAGTCGAACGGGACTTTGCTTTGTAGCAATACAGAGTAAAGTTTAGTGGCAGACGGGTGAGTAATGTATAAGAAACCTACCTCTGAGTGGGGAATAACAGTCCGAAAGGATTGCTAATACCCCATAACATCTTTAAGCGGCATCGTTTAGAGATCAAAGATTTATCGCTTGGAGACGGTCTTATATTCTATCAGCTTGTTGGTGGGGTAACGGCCTACCAAGGCGACGACGGATAGCCGGCCTGAAAGGGCGACCGGCCACAAGGGCACTGAGACACGGGCCCTACTCCTACGGGAGGCAGCAGTGGGGAATTTTGGACAATGGGCGAAAGCCTGATCCAGCAACGATGCGTGGAGGATGAAGGTTCTCGGATTGTAAACTCCTTTTGAGAGGGAAGAAAAAAATGACGGTACCTCTCGAATAAGCCACGGCTAACTACGTGCCAGCAGCCGCGGTAAGACGTAGGTGGCAAGCGTTACTCGGAATTACTAGGCGTAAAGCGCGCGTAGGCGGAATGTTAAGTCTGTTGTGTAATCTCTGGGCTCAACCCAGAAACTGCAACGGAAACTGGCGTTCTTGAGTGAGGCAGAGGAAATCGGAATTCCTAGTGTAGCAGTGAAATGCGTAGATATTAGGAGGAACACCGGTGGCGAAGGCGGATTTCTGGGCCTTTACTGACGCTAAAGTGCGAAAGCTAGGGGAGCAAACGGGATTAGATACCCCGGTAGTCCTAGCCGTAAACGATGATAACTAGGTGTGGGAGGTATCGACCCCTTCCGTGCCGCCGCTAACGCATTAAGTTATCCGCCTGGGGAGTACGGCCGCAAGGTTAAAACTCAAAGGAATTGACGGGGACCCGCACAAGAGGTGGAGTATGTGGTTTAATTCGACGCTACGCGAAAAACCTTACCTGGGCTCGAACGACTGGTGGTAGCCTTTATGAAAGTAGAGGCGACCCGCAAGGGAGCCAGCCGAGGTGCTGCATGGTTGTCGTCAGCTCGTGTCGTGAGATGTTGGGTTAAGTCCCGCAACGAGCGCAACCCCTATCCTGTGTTGCCTAGCAATAGGATCTCTCAGGAGACCGCCGCGGATAACGTGGAGGAAGGTGGGGATGATGTCAAATCATCATGGCCTTTATGTCCAGGGCTACACACGTACTACAATGGTATAGACAGAGGGCAGCAATACCGTAAGGTGGAGCCAATCCCTAAACTATGCCCCAGTTCAGATTGTGGGCTGCAATTCGCCCACATGAAGCCGGAATCTCTAGTAATCGCAGATCAGCACGCTGCGGTGAATACGTTCCCGGGTCTTGTACACACCGCCCGTCACACCACGAAAGTCAATTGCAACAGAAGTATCCAGGTCGTCTGGGTCCTAAGTTGTGATTGGTGATTGGGGTGAAGTCGTAACAAGGTAGCCGTACCGGAAGGTGCGGCTGGATCACCTCCTTTATTCTATTTTCTTCGGAATTTAGAATAGGTCGGTAGCTTTAAACTGGTGCGCAAAAGCGCTATCCGTTTCAGGTCGGCCACTCGCACATAGATGGTTATAGAGCTTAGGCTCTTTTGAAAGGTTTTAGAATAGCTTGGGCTCGTAGCTCAGCTGGTTAGAGCGCACGCTTGATAAGCGTGAGGTCGAAGGTTCAATTCCTTCCGGGCCCACAGCAACTTGTTTAAAGGGGCTGTAGCTCAGTTGGGAGAGCGCCTGCTTTGCAAGCAGGAGGTCGTCGGTTCGATCCCGATCAGCTCCAATATAACCGTGTGTAAATGTTGCGTCAAATTTGTAGTTCTTTGAAAATTAGATAACTTATACTCAATCTTCTCTTGTAAGTCTCCGGAAGGGAAACATTCTAAATCATAAAAATGTTTTCCGGGCAGCAAAGGGAATGAAAGTATATTTTAGAAAAGCCAAGCGTTTGTATATTCTAAATGTGATATGAATATACTTACACTTACACAATTAAGCAATGAGAACGCAATTAACTGAAAAGTTAATGGTTATCATTAAAAAAATATAGATAGCAATATCTAGCATTTGAAATGACCAATTTGGATAGATGAAAATCTGTCGGATTAAAGAATATGGTCAAGCTACAAGGGTGTATGGTGAATGCCTTGGTGCCAGAAGTCGATGAAAGACGTGATAAGCTGCGATAAGCCGCGGGTAGGAGCAAATATCCTGTGATCCGCGGATTTCTGAATGGGGGAACCCCTGCAGGTGAGAGCTTGCAGATCATCACTTAAAGGCCGAGTCTTCGGACTCGGAGGTAGGGTGATAGAAGACAACGTAGGGAAGTGAAACATCTCAGTACCTACAGGAAAAGAAATCAAAGAGATTCCCTGAGTAGTGGCGAGCGAAACGGGAATAGCCTAAACCAACCTCCGCACTGTATACATCAGTTCGGTGTATAGAGTGCGTAGGTTGGGGTTGCAGGGCTTGCTCGTGTTAGACACAAAGAGTTACCAAGCAACAGGTTAGTTGAACGGTCTGGAAAGTCCGGCCATAGAGGGTGACAGCCCCTTAAACGAAAACCTAGTTGCCTCTTAGCAAGTACCTAAGTACCACTGGTCACGTGCAATCCGGTGGGAATCCGGGGAGACCACTCTCCAAGGCTAAATACTCTCTGGCAACCGATAGTGAACCAGTACCGCGAGGGAAAGGCGAAAAGAACCCCGAGAGGGGAGTGAAATAGAACCTGAAACCGTACATCTACAAGCTGTCGTAGCACTATGCCCGCAAGGGAATGTGCGACGGCGTGCCTGTTGAAGAATGATCCAGCGAGTTAATGTGCCGAGCAAGGTTAAGGGGTGAAGAGCTCCGCAGCCGTAGTGAAAGCGAGCCCGAACAGGGCGATTAGTTCGTCATATTAGACCCGAAGCCAAGTGATCTAACCCTGTCCAGGATGAAGTTCTCGTAACAGAGAATGGAGGTCCGGAGTGTTAAACGTTAAAAAGTTTCTACATGAGGTGGGGTTAGGGGTGAAAGGCCAATCGAACTTGGTGATAGCTGGTTCTCCCCGAAATAGCTTTAGGGCTAGCGTTGAAATTTAACCCGAGGGGGTAAAGCACTGGTAGATTTAGGGGGAGCGACCCTCCTTCCGATGTCTGTCAAACTCTGAATACCTCGGCGTATATTTCAGCAGTCAGTTCGTGAGGGATAAGCTTCACGTGCGAGAGGGAAACAGCCCAGACCGTCAATTTAGGTCCCAAAATGTATGCTAAGTGGTAAAGGATGTGGATTTACTTAAACAGCTAGGAGGTTGGCTTAGAAGCAGCCACCCTTTGAAGAGTGCGTAATAGCTCACTAGTCGAGTGAATCTGCGCCGAAGATGACTCGGGGCTAAGCATACTACCGAAATTACGGATTGTACATTGATTCGTCTTTGTACAGTGGTAGGGGAGCGTTATTAGCAGCTGCGAAGGTATACCGTAAGGAGTGCTGGAGCGCTAATAAGTGAGAATGCTGGAATGAGTAGCGACAAGGAAGGTGAGAATCCTTCCCGCCGAAAATCTAAGGTTTCCTTGAGCAACGTTCGTCGGCTCAGGGTCAGTCGGGCCTAAGCTCAGGCCGAAAGGCGTAGGCGAAGGACATCAGGTTAATATTCCTGAACTATAGTAAGCGCGTCATAACCTAGGGAGGGACGCAGGAGAGTAAACCATCTGGCTATATGCCAGTTCAAGGCCGTAGGCATCTCCGGATAGGCAAATCCGTTCGGAGGCTAAGTCGAAAACCGAGTACGAGCGACCGTAAGGTTGCGAAGTGGTCCAATCACGCTGCCTAGAAAAACTTCGTAGGGAGTTCTTACTATAACCGTACCGTAAACCGACACAGGTGGATGGGGTGAAAATCCTAAGGCGCGCGAGATAACCATCGTCAAGGAACTAGGCAAACTAGCTCCGTAACTTCGGAAGAAGGAGTGCCCAAGTACTGGTGCAGCAATGTATTGGGAAAGGGTCGCAGTGAATAGGGCTTCGTGACTGTTTAACAAAAACTTAGGGCTCTGCTGAAATCTCAAGATGATGTATAGGGCCTGATGCCTGCCCGGTGCCGGAAGGTCAAGGGGAGTGGTTAGCCGCAAGGCGAAGCTGCGAACTTAAGCCCCGGTAAACGGCGGCGGTAACTATAACCGTCCTAAGGTAGCGAAATTCCTTGTCGGGTAAGTTCCGACCTGCACGAATGGC
>CALUQD010000021.1 GCA_944322825.1 Candidatus Avelusimicrobium pullicaecorum | reverse complement strand
GTTTAAGGCACAGTCCTGGAAAGACTGCATACGGGAAACCGTATCGAGAGTTCGAATCTCTCCCTCTCCGCCATTTAAAAGCCCCGTGATGGGGCTTTTTTAATCGTTATACAACACAGAGGTATTATGCGCAAATATATGTTTCTTTTGGGGGCGCTGTTATGCGCGCTGCCCGGGCAAGCCCAACTGCAGGAAAACTTGCAGGTATTGGATATTTTACCCACGGAAAATATCACCTCGTTGGAATTTAAACCCCGCTTTAAAGCCAAAAACGACGCCCAAAACGATATGTCCGCCACGTTGGAAATCAAACCTTCGTTTAAGCTCAACAAACATTGGAAATTCGGCGCCGAAATTCCGGTAGCCCGCGTGGGGAACGACGAACACTCCGCCAAAGGCTTGGGCGACATTATGGTATCCGGCAGTTATGTAGACTACAGCCCCAACAAAATTTTCTCGTATGGGCTGGCTATGGAGCTTACCACTCCCACCGCCACAGACCACAGCCTGGGGGACGGCAAATGGGTGGCGGAACCGGAAATCTTTACCGTTTGGAAATTAAGCCCCAATTTCTTTGTGGAAGCGGAATACCGCCACATCTTTTCCTTTGCTGGCAGCAGCGGGCGGGAAGACATCAACGAAAGCCGCTACCGTATGATTTTTGGGATTATCGGCCCAGACGGTTGGTGGTTTGAATTTGACCCGCGCTACACAGTAGATTACGAAAACCCCGGCGAGACGGAACTCATTGGCGAGTTTGAACTTGGCACCATGATTAACGTCGGCTCCTCTATGTATGTGCGCGGGGGCTGGCACTTGGGCGGCAACAAATACTCCTACGATTGGGAGTTTATGCTAGGATTTAAAATTTTGTACCTGTAAACCAAAAGCCCCCGCAAAACGGGGGCTTTTTTGTAAGGTTTAAAGCTGGTGCACTTACCGGCGGAAAGTTTTAATTTGCATTCCCAACAAACGCCCCAACAGCATCAGGGGCAGCACGATGCAAATACTAAACACCGCTACCAAAAGCGTCATAATAAACCCAAACGCCAGCACAAACACCCCGCCGATAATTCCCCCCGTATCGCCTTTGGGGCGGGCGGAATCTTTCGCGGGGCCGGTATGGATGGGGCGTCCGTGTTCGTCCAAAATTTCGGGTTCAATCACTTCTTCGGTACGGATAATTTCTTTTTCTTCCATAGGTATATTATGGCATAATCCGCACCCTTTTTCCCAGTCCAATAAAGGGCTAGAAGCTAATCTATTTTTCCCCCTTGTTTTCCGCTCCGAAAGAGATACAATAAAGAAAAATCAAACAGGGGGACTTATGGATAAGATAATCTACTCGCCTATGAAATATGTACAAGGGCCCGGCGCGTGGGAACGGCTGGCCGATTACGCCGCCGCGCTGGGCGCCAAAAGCGCGTACGCCGTGGCGGGCCCGCACGTGCTAAAACACTATTGGCCTGTGGTAGAAAAAGGGTTTACCGCTAAAAACATTGCCTTGCACGCGCATACGTTCGGGGGCGAATGTTCGATGGCGGAAATAAAGAAAATCGTCAACGAAATCCACGAAAAAAACTGCGGGGCCGTTATTGGCATTGGCGGCGGCAAAACATTAGATACCGCCAAAGCCGCTGCTTACTACGCCCAACTGCCCGTGATTATTGCGCCGTCTATCGCCTCCACGGACGCCCCGTGCAGTGCGCTGTCGGTCATCTATACCGAAGAGGGCGCTTTCGAAAGTTACCTGATTTTGCGCAACAACCCGGACGTCGTGCTGGTGGACACCGCCGTCATTGCGCAATCCCCAGTGCGTATGCTGGTGGCCGGTATGGGTGACGCCTTAGCCACCTATTACGAAGCCCGCGCCTGCTTTGCTTCCGGCAAGGCTACCACGGCGGGCGGCCGTTCGTCCCTTTCCGCACTGGCGATTGCACGCGCCTGCCGCGACAGCTTGTTTAAAAACGGCTTGCGCGCCAAATTGGCGGCCGAGGCCAAAACCGTTTCCAGCGCGCTGGACGACATCGTGGAAACCAATACTTATATGAGCGGCGTCGGTTTCGAAAGCGGCGGTCTGGCGGCGGCGCACGCCATTCACAACGGGCTGACCGTCCTGCCGCAGACCCACGGCGCTATGCACGGGGAAAAGGTAGCTTTTGGCCTTTTGGCCCAATTGGCGCTGGAAAACGCCCCGCAGGCGGAATTTGACGAAGTGCTCGCTTTCTGCCGGGCAGTTGGCCTGCCCACCAACTTAGCCGCGCTGGGGCTAAAGGATGTTTCGGACGACGAACTCAAAAAAGTGGCCGCGGCCAGCTGCGCCGAAGGCGAAACCATCCACAATATGCCGTTTAAAGTAACGCCCGAGGATGTTTTTGCCGCGATTAAAGTGGCCGACAAACTGGGCGCTTAAGTCCGCCCGCTCGTTTGCCCGATATACAGCCGCTCCGCCCCGTGCGGGGCGGCTGTTTTTAGCCCTCTTAAATTGGTAAAATATACCTAAGCGCGTAACGTCACATTACGCGAAGAAACCAAGCAAAGAGGACTTATATGTTACCCAAAGCGTACGAACCGCAGGAAGTAGAACAAAAACTCGCGGACAAATGGCAAAAAGCCAAACTGTTCGCCGCCCAAGCCGATAAAAACAAAAAACCTTTTGTCATCGTTATCCCGCCGCCCAACATCACGGGCGCCTTGCATATGGGGCACGCCTCCACCAACACGCTGCAGGACGTTTTAATCCGCGCCCACCGGATGTTCGGCGAGGACGCCTACTGGGTGCCGGGAACGGACCACGGCGGTATCGCTACGCAGAACGTCATCGAAAAGAAACTCGCCAAAGAGGAACACAAATCCCGCCACGACCTGGGGCGCGAAGCTTTCGTCAAAACCGTGTGGGATTGGTACCACGACTGCGGCAACGCCATTTTTAACCAGTTCCGCAAAATGGGCTGGAGCTTGGACCTTTCCGACATCCGTTTTACGATGGATGAAAAACGCGCCAAAGCCGTGTACGAATGTTTCCGCCAATGGTGGGAGAAAAAATACATTTACCGCGGCAAACGCCTCATCAACTGGTGCGTGCGCTGTTCCACTGCGCTTTCCGATATTGAAGTTGAACACGAACAGCACGCCGGCAAACTGTGGCACCTGCGCTACAAAGGCGAGGACGGATCGGACGGTATCGTCATTGCCACCACCCGCCCCGAAACCATCTACGCCGACGCCGCCATCGCCGTCAACCCGAAAGACGAACGCTACCAAAAGATGGTGGGCAAAAAAGTCATCATTCCTTTGGCCAACCGCGCCATCCCGATTATTGCCGACGAAGCCGTGGAACTGGGCTTCGGCACCGGCGCTTTAAAAATCACCCCGGCGCACGACGCGACCGACTACGAAGTCGGCCAGCGCCACAACTTGCCGATTATGACGGTCATCAACGACAAAGGCAAGATGATTAACTGCCCCGAAAAATACCTGGGGATGGACCGCGAACTCTGCCGCAAAGAAACCGTCAAAGATTTGGACGCCGCCGGGCTTTTGGTGAAAGAAGAAAAATACAACAACGCCGTTTCCACCTGCTACCGCTGCCACAGCGCCATCGAACCGTTTATGAGCGAACAGTGGTTTGTGAAAATGGATGAAATCGCCAAACCGGCCATCCAAGCGGCCGAATCGGGCGAATTGCAATTCCACCCGGCCAACTGGAAAAACCCGTTTTTAAACTGGCTCAAAAACATCCAAGATTGGTGCATTTCCCGCCAGATTTGGTGGGGGCACCGCATCCCGGTGTGGTACTGCCGCCACTGCAGCGAAAAAGGCCTCACTTTTGCCACCGACCAACAAGGGCACGAACAACTTACCAAAGTATCGTTTGAAGACGGCGCCCAGCCGATTGTTTCGTATAACAAACCGGAAAAATGCCCCGTCTGCGGCGGGCACGATTTAGTGCAGGACCCCGACGTGCTGGACACGTGGTTCTCGTCCGCCTTGTGGCCGATGTCCGTTTTCGGCTGGCCGGAAAAAACGCCGGAAATGGAACATTTTTATCCCACCAGCGTAATGGTCACCGGGTACGAAATTTTGTACCTCTGGGTGGCCCGTATGGTGATGACCGGCCTGCAATTTACCGGCAAACTGCCGTTTAAAGATGTATACTTAAACGGCATCGTGCGCGATAAACACGGGCAGAAGATGTCCAAGTCCAAAGGCAACGTCATTGACCCCTTGGATATGACGGCCAAATACGGCACCGACGCGGTGCGCTTTTCGCTCTTAATGCAGGCGGTGCCCAGCAAAGATATTCCGTATTCCGAAGAAAGCATCACCGGGGCGCGCAACTTCTGCAATAAAATCTACAACGCTTCCCGCTTTATTTTGATGAATATGGAAGGCATCCAAGGCCCGCTGGCGATGCCCACCGACATTACCGAGCTGGCGGATAAATGGATTTTGGACCGCTTTAACAACGCTATCAAAACCGCGCGCGAAGGCATTTTAAAATACAACCTCGCGCTGACGGCCAACACGCTGTACCACTTCCTGTGGGGCGATTTCTGCGATTGGTATGTGGAACTGGCCAAACAGCGCTTCCAAACCGCCGAAAAGGAAAAAGTGATGGCGCTTTGCGTCAACATTCTTTACGGCACGTTAAAAGCGCTCCATCCGCTCATTCCGTTCATCACCGAAGAAATCGCCGCTTCCCTGCGCCCGTATGTCGGCGAAAAAGAGGAATTCCTGCTCAACCAGTCCTACCCGCAGTTCAACCCGGCCTGGTGCGATAAAGAAGCCGTGCGCAAAATGGAAATCATCCAGGGCGTCACGCGCGAAATCCGCACCATCCGCGCGCAGTTCAACGTGCCGCCGGGCCTAAAAATTACGGCCGTCCTTTCGGCCAAAGACGAGGCGGATTTGGCTGTGGTCAAGGCATATGAGGGCTATATCAAATTAATGGCCAAAGCGGACAACCTGCAAATTGGCGTAAATTTGGAAAAACCCAAACAAACCGCCACCGCCGTGTTTGAAAACATCGCCATTTATGTACCTTTGACCGGGCTCATTGATTTCGAAAAAGAAAGAAAACGCCTGGAAAAAGACCTCGCCGCCGCCAAAGCCAACATTGCTTCGCGCGAAGCGCGCCTGGCGCAGGAAAACTTCATTAAACACGCGCCCAAAGAACAAATCGAAAAGACGAAGGACGAACTGGCCGCCGCCAAAATGGCGTTGGCGCAGGTAACGGCTTCGCTGGAGGATTTAGCCTAATGAACAAACTCATCAAAACAGCCGCCCTGGCGGCCGCCGCGCTTTTGCCGCTGACGGCGGCGGCGCAGGATATGGATTGGAAATCCGTCACCCGTTACGACAAAGCCGAGGCCAAAAAACAGCTGACCGAACGCTTTACCAAGTACGTCACCTACGACACCCAATCCAGCGACCAGACCGCCAATGTGCCCAGCACCGCCGGCCAAACCAAACTGGCCAAAGCGCTGGCCAAAGAACTCAAAAAAAACGGCGCTAAAAATGTAACCGTGGACAAGTATTCCATCGTCACGGCGGAAATCCCCGCCAACACCACGGCCAACGTGCCGACGGTGGCTTTCCTGGCGCATATGGATACGGCGCTGGAAGCCTCCGGCAAAGACGTAAAACCCCAAGTACACGCCAATTATCAAGGGGGCGATATCGTCATCAACGCCGAGCAAAATTTGCGCCTAAACGCCGGCAACGCGCCCCAGCTGGCCCGTGCGCGCGGGCACGACATCATCACCGCGTCGGGCAATACGCTCCTGGGGGCGGACGATAAAACCGGCGTCGCCATTATTATGACGATGGTCCAGTACCTTTATGACCACCCGGAAATGCAGCACGGCACGATTAAAATTGCCTTCACGCCCGACGAAGAAACCGGCGCCGGCGTGGAAAAATTTGATGTGGCTTCCTTTGGCGCCGATTACGCCTACACCGTAGACGGCGGCGACCAAGGCCAGCTGACCAACGAAACCTTCAACGCCAAGGCCTTCACCGCCGTGTTTGAAGGAATGCGCGCCGTTCACCCCGGCGAAGCGATGAACTCCGCTTTTTCCGATAATCTGCTGATGGCGTCGGACTTTCACACCTTGCTCCCCCGCCACCGCCGACCCGAAACCACCGCCGACCGGCGTGGATTTATCCTGGTAGATTCCATCACCACCGCGGGCGACCGCACGGAAGTAAAGGGCATTATCCGCGCGTTCTCGGATGAAGAAATGCAGGAACTGGTAAACGAGGTCACCCGTGCATTTAACACCGTAAAAGGGATGAATTACAAAGGCAAAAATTTCGCGCTGACGATTACCGACCAATATAAAAATATGAAAGCGGTCCTGCCGGAACAAATGGTGTCGCTGGCCCAGCTGGCGATGAAAAGCGAAGACATCACCCCCGTCCTCACCGCGGCACGCGGCGGGACGGACGGCTCTACGCTTTCCTATATGGGCTTGCCTACGCCGGATATTTTTGCCGGCCAGTACAACATCCACAGCCCGCTGGAATATGCCGATGTGGACGTGATGGAAGCCTCGCTGCGCACGCTTTTGCGGCTGGTTTCGCTGTGGAGCCTCCAGCAGCCTCAGCCGGCACAAGCGGCCGAGTAGCTTGTTCCCGCACGTTTTACACGCCCGCCCGATTAAAACGGCGGGCGTTTTTTTGCCCTCCGTCGGCGGCCACCGGCCAAGGCCTAGTCCTATCTAGGCCCTTTGGCCCTTGCACAAAATAAAACGGATTAAATACAATAAAGGGGAAGAAAAAAGATGCTATGTTTTGCAACAAATTCTATCAGAGGAGCTCAATATGAAAAAATTATTGGCATGGCCTATTATTGCTGCTTTCTTTTTAAGCGCCAGTATGGCATTTGCCCAAGGTAAAATAGCTGACAAATACAGAGCTGGAATGCTGCCCCGGTTTCTGTCTTATGTGCAAATCGGAAGTATGAGTGATAACAGCGTCGAATGGATGACCCCCGGGCAGGAAAAGATGGCCGAAGTCTTATATAACGAAATCAAGGCTTTTGGTTTTCCGACTCATTTTTCCAAAGATAAATATATTTATGTAAACATCCCGTCCAATCTTAAAAACCGCCAAGCCCCGGTGTTGGGTATCAGCGCGCACTATGACACCACGCCGGATATTATCGGCAACGGCGTAAAACCGCAAGTAATAAAGAACTATAACGGCCAAGCCATCACCCTTAAAAACGGGCACGTAATTAATTTTATGAGCGACCCGTATTTAAAAAATATGTTAGGGAAAACCATCGTTACCTCCGATGGTACCACCAACCTGGGCGCCGATGATAAAGCGGGCGTAACCATTGTGGTTACCTTGTTGCAAACCTTAGCCGAAAACCCCAAAATGCCCCACGGGCCGATTCATATTGTGCTGACCCCGAACGAAGATGTGGGTCGCAGCGCCGAACGCCTGGAACTGAAGTATTACCATCCGGACTATGCGTATGATTTTGACGGCGGCGTAAACGGGGAAGTGGTTGTGGCCAACTTCTCGGCGGACCGCGTCGTGGCGACGGTACAAGGCGTCAACGGGCACCAATCGTACGCGGCCGAAAACGGATACCGCAACTCTGCTAAAGCGGCCGGCGATTTAATTGCCAAAGCCGCTCCGTCGGCCAATCTGCCCAACAACAGCCGCGGCGAACAAGGCTACGTGGAACCGCACCACATTGAATACGACCCCGTCAAAAATACGCACTCGGTGGACTTCCGCCTGCGCTACTTTGACCAGGAAGAAGGCAAACGCTACTTGGAAAATATCAAACAAGCGGCAGACAGCTTGTCCAAAGCGTTGGATGTCGCCATCAAGGTACAAGTTATCAAGCAATATGAAAACGTCGCTTATGGCGTAAAACCGGAAGCGCTTTCGATTCTTTCCGCCGCTATGAAAGAAGCCGGCGTAACGCCCGACACCAAAAAAGAACGCGCCGGAACCACCTCCGCTATGATTATGGCCAAACACGGTTTCGGCGGATATACGGTTTTCACCGGGCAGAACAATCCGCACGCTTTCACCGAATGGCTGAGCGAAGAGGATATGTTCAAGGCCTATAAAGTAGCTTTGAATTTGGTAAAGCAAGTAGCCCAAAAGCAAGTAGCCCAATTGAAAGTTTCAAAATAGGTCTATGAAAATTTTAATCGCCACGGGCAATCCGCATAAGTTTCAAGAACTGATGGGCATTTTGCCGACTCAATTAAAAAACGGCACGCCGATTGAATACGTCAGCTTGAAAGACTTTAAGGGATTAACCCTCCCGCCGGAAACAGGCAACACGCTGGAAGACAACGCCGAAATAAAAGCCGTTTATGCCGCGCGGGAAAGCGGACTGCCCGCCGTATCGGACGATACGGGGCTGGAAGTAAAATTTTTACACGGAGCGCCCGGCGTACACACCGCCCGCTACGCCGGCGAACACGCCGACGCGGACGATAACAACCGCAAACTTTTGGGCGCCTTGGAAGGCCAATTGTTGCCGGCACGCGCGGCCTGCTTCCGCACCGTGGCTTGCCTGGCTACGCCGCAAGGAAGCGTCCAAATGTTTGACGGCACGCTGGATGGTTACATCGGCTTTGGGTACCGGGGCGAAAACGGGTTCGGATATGACCCGATTTTCCTGGTAGGCGACAGCCAAAAAACGCTGGCGGAATTGACGGAGCAGGAAAAAAATAAAATCAGTCACCGCGCCAAAGCGTTTAAAAAGCTGGCCGATCATCTGGTGCTGCTGAAAGAAAGAAAATAATTTGCAGGACTCCTAAAACCCCCCGGACCTAATGCCGGGGGTTTTTATGTACGTAATCTCCCGCCATTAAGGGAGCCGGTAATAAGTGGGGTCGTCACTCTGCGCAACGCCGCCTAAACTTTTGCATACTTTGTGTGCCAACTCGGAACCTACTGTTGCTTGGCAAAAACGCTCCCCGGCGTGGTTTGGACTGTAATTCAGATATTGATTGTACCGCACCACCACTTCCCCGTTTTCAAACACCCGCCCCTGTACGTATTCATTCTGCGCCCATTCAGCAGTGCCCGAATTTAAATCGTAGCGGATATTCCCGCAAGAAATCCACCCCGCGCTTTCTGTTTGGCAACCGGAAAAAGCCGAAATGTCCAGCAATCTGATGTCATCCGGCGGATAGGCGCCATTGGCCATATAATATACTTCGGCCGCCTCCGCAATCGCTTTCACCCCGGACATCGTTGTAGCCAAGCGGGCTTTTAACACCGCCGCTTGATATTGCGGCAAAGCCACCGCCGCCAAAATGCCAATAATTAAAACGACCACTAATAACTCTATTAGCGTAAATCCGGCGCTTTTCCCCGCCGGGTAGGGTTTTTGATAAATTTTGCTCATATGCAAAATTTATCAAAAAAAAAAAACAAATCAACCCCCTTGCCGGGGGCAGGGCCTTCCAGGCCGCGGTGCTCTGCCTCGGACAGGGTTTCGCAAAATACGGTGCTTACGCAATTAGGGAACAACTGGTTGAGAATGTTTACGCAACAGGCCAGAGCCGGCCCAGGGGCTAGCCTCCCTACTCTAGGCCCACTAGCGCAACTAGTTTAGGCCACACTGTTTGGGCAAAGTCGCACTGTTTCAAAAAGAAAGCCGTTTCCGCTTATGTGGTTGCCGTTGCCGTTTAACCGGCCCTTTCGCCCCGCCTATAAAAAGCCTTCCAAGCGGAAAAGAAATTTTATTGTTTGAGCGCGGGGAACCCCGCGCGAGTTATAAACGCCCGCCCGAAAGGTGTATTTTATAAGCGGCTCTAAAGGGCCCCAAAAACAACAAAAAGGAAGGAAGCCGTTTCCGCTTATGCCGTTGCTTTTGCCGTTGCTTTTGCCGTTGCTTTTGCCGTAGCCGTGGCTGTTTAACCGCCCCTTTAGAGCCGTCTACAAAAAGCCTTTCAAACGGATTAGAAATTTTATTGTTTGAGCGCGGGTACCGCGCGAGTTATAAAATTTCCCGTTTGAAAGTGATTTTTGTGGCTCCCTGGGGCGGCGCTCTTTTTCGCCCTTTTTCTGGCGCCAGAAAAAGGGCCCCTTCCAGGGGACGGAGCTCTGCCTCGGACAGGGATTTGCAAAATACGGTACTTACGCAAGAGGGAACAAACAGTTGTGGATGTTTTTGCAAAAGGCGAGCCGGGGCCAGGGGCTGGCCTCCCCTCTCTAGGCCCGCCCGCGCGGCTTGTGTAGAACCGTTATATTTATTTAGGCAAAAAAATCCCCGAGCACTTGGCCCGGGGAATAACAAACCTTGCCAAACCGTTCTTACAGTTCTATCACCAACATTCCGGGCGTAATCAAATAGAACAAATTAATCAGCGCGCCCAAACTTAAAAACGGGCCGAACGGAATTGCGTCGCCGCCTTTTTTGCCTTTAAAAATCATTAAAAAGAGCGCATAAATCAGCCCGAAAAACGACGCAAACACCACCGTAGTAATCACCCCTTTCCAGCCAATTAGCGCGCCGACGCCGGCCATCAGTTTTACATCACCGCCGCCCATCGCTTCCTTTTTAAACATCCACGTGCCCAAAAGCGCAATGGCCAGCACGCCAAACAAACCCACCGCCGCACCCAGCAACGCGGCCAATTCCTTCTGCCACCACAGTCCGGCGAAATTCGGGTTCGCCCACGCAAACAGCAATCCCCATACAATCAATCCCAGCGAAAAACGGTCCGGGATAATCATCAATTCCAAATCAATGACGGATAAAATAATCAACGCGTATACCGCCGCAATCAACACAAACGTCCATACGCTCAAGCCAAAACGCCACACACACAGCCACGTCAGTATGGCGGTAAGCAGTTCCACAATCGGGTATTGGATGGAAATCGGTTTTTTGCAATGGCGGCACTTGCCCAGCAACACCAAATAACTAAGCAACGGGATATTATCATACCAGCTGATGTGCGCATTGCAATGCGGACACGCCGACGGCGGCCATACAATCGATTTTTCCCGCGGAATACGGTAAATGCACACATTTAAAAAACTGCCGAACAACAAACCAAAAATAAAAGCAAAGCACAAAATCAGTGTATCCATAACTCTCCTGCGGCCCTTTCTAGGGGGCATAAAGTAAATAAAAACCCCCGCCCGAAAAGCGGGGGAAAAGATTTATTAATGGGTGTTCCAAGCCTTGCCGTAGCTGTCTTCTTGGTCGGTGTTTACAAAGAAGTCCCCATAGCGGGGGTCGGTCGGGTCGTTGACGTAGGCCCAGCCGCCGGTTTTGGTAAAACATTCCTCGTAATTGCCGGTGGACACGTGCGAAGAAGGAGTATAACCCGGAATGGTGGCCTGCGGAATTTTTTCAATATACGTAGGCACCAAGCTGGAAAGGTCATCCGTGGGATACGTTCCTTGATGTTCCCCGTAATAGGCGGCAATAGCGCTGCGTACTTTGACCAGTTGATGTTTAGTGCTGCCTTCCTGCGCTTTATGCACTAACATCAGAAATTTCGGTACGGTAAACCCCAATAACAGGGCAAACACCACTACCGTAATGAGAATTTCCGTCACCGTAAATCCTTTTTTCATAAGCACCTCATTTGAAGTTCAGCGCAACCAACGCGAATACTTTTGCATCCCCCAGCGTATTTTTAATACTGGAGTATTCGTTGGGCTGGTGAGCCAAATCATCCAGCTTGGAATATACCACCGCCGGATAACCATAGTTACGCAGGAACGAGCTCACCGTTCCGCCGCCGACGCCCATGGTGCGGGGTGTGTTTTTGTAAACAGCCTTCACGGCGGCTTGGGTTAATTTCACAACGGAAGCGTTTTTGTCCGTTGGTTTGGAAAAATCGTTAATTTCCGTTTCTATTTTAATTTTTACTTTAAATTGCTTTTCCACCGCTTTAGCCATTTTAGCAATTTCGGCCAGCACATCCGCATTTTTATAGCAAGGCAAAACCCGACAATCCAAATAGAACACATCCGTCCCCGGAATGGTGTTTACATTCGGCACATTGGCCACGCGTTTGGTCGGTTCAAAGGTGCTGGTGCTTTCGGGGGCAAAGAGTTTATCCTTTTTATTAAATTTTTTGTACAAATCATCCAGCTTCACCACCAAATGGGCCGCGGCGCGGTGCGCGTTGCAGCCGGAATGGGGCGTGGAAGCGTGCGTTTGCTTTCCTTGAACGGTAAATTTTACCCACAGCATATTTTTTTCGGCGATTTCCACCATCGTTCCTTGCGGGTTTCCGCCGTCCGGAACCAGGAAAGCATCGTCCTTGCCAAAGGTTTTGGCGTGCTTTTTTAGAATAGCGTCAATTCCATAAGCACTGCCGATTTCCTCGTCCGCATTGAGCAACAGCGCATAGTTGCACGGCGGGCGAATGCCGCAATCCATCATCGCTTTTACCGCCAACAACCCCGATACCAGCCCCTGCTGGTTATCTTCGGAGCCGCGGCCGTAAATTTTGTCGCCTTTCACCACCGCTTTAAACGGGTCCGTTTTCCACAGCGATAAATCCCCGGGGGGCACCACATCCATATGAGCCATCACCCACAGGGTTTTTTTGCGGTTTTCGCCATAGTATTTGGCCACAATGTTGGGGCGGACGCCGTCTTGCGCTTTGGCGTCTTTGACGGGGATAACATATACTTCGTCAAATTTCATTTGTTTTAGCACGGACAGCAAATAGGCCGCTTTGGCATTTTCGCCCAAGCCGCCCTGGTGCGGGGAAACCGCCGGGCAGGCAATCATATGGGTTTGCAAATCGATAACAGTCTGCTTATAAGAATCAATCGCTTTAAATATCTCTTTTTCCATTTTTTCCTCCGTACTTCGGATCAAATCGGGTTGGGAACGTCTATAAATTCCGTTTGCACGTCAAATTGTTTGGCCACCAAATTCATCAACGCCAGCACACCGGGTTTTTCGGAATTGTAATGCCCTAAAGCAATGCAGTTGATATGCCCTTCGCGGCACCATTCTTGGGCGGGTTCGTCCAATGCGCCGGTTACATATACGTCCAGCTTTTGGGCAATAGCCTGCGGCAACATACTGTATGCCCCGCCGCTTACGATGCCCACGGTTTCCACCTGCTTAGGGCCGTATGCCAACACTTGCGCTTTTCCTCCGCAAAGGGTTTCCAGTGCGGCCACCACCTCCGGTAAAGCCACCGGCTTTAACCGCCCGGAAAAACCAATCAGCTCGCCGTGATAATCGCCAAACGGCTGAGGCTGCTCGGCACACAGGGCACGCATCAAACACGCATTATGCCCCACCACCGGGTGCCGGTCCAGCGGCAAATGGTAGCCCGCCAAATTTAAATCGTTTTTTAGCAAAAACGCAATCCGTTCGCGGAACATCCCCGTCAGCGGCTGTTCCTGCCCCCACAATAAGCCGTGGTGCACCACAATCAAATCCGCTCCCGCCGATTTGGCTTTGCGGAACAATTCCAGCGAGGCCGATACCCCAAACACAATTTTGCCCACGCGCGGAGTGCCCGCCACTTGCAGCCCATTGCGGCTGGCATCGGCAATGTGAGCGATGTTTAAGTAGGTATCTAAAAAACGGATGACGTCTTCGCAATTGACCATAGATTTATGTTATCATTTTATAAGAATGAAAAGAACCCTTTTTTTACTCGTTTTCCTCTCCTTATTTGGGCTCCCGGTCCGCGGCGAAGAAATCCCCACCGCGCCCTATCTGCCGGCCCAAAGCGGTTCTTCCGCCGAAGACGCCCCCATTACCGTACAATTCCCGTACGAAAAAATGGCGGTATCACGCGGAGCTTCCAAGATTTTTCTTTTTGGGCAAATCAACCTGAAGGGCCCCGTTACCCTGGATATCAACGGCGAAGAAATCCCCGTGCGAAACAACGGGGCGTTTATTGCGTTTTTACCCGTCCAAAGCGGCGAATTTTCCTTCGTACTGACAGCTTCCACCCCTACGCAAAAAGTCCAAGCGGTGCGGCGCATTGTGGTGCCGGGGGCGGATATCAAAGATTTTTCCGCGCGCGCCGAATTTGACCCGGAAGAAGTCTTCCCCCAAACGCCGGTAGAGCTGATCCCGGGCGATGTGGTGGGCCTTTATGTACGGGGCACGCCAGGGGCGGAAGTGACGTTTACGTTATCGGGCCTAAAAAACGCCAAAAACATTCCAATGAAAGAAGATGTTTCCTCCCCCGGGATGTACCGCGCCAAGTATTTGATTGACGCCGAACAAAAGCCCAAAACGGTGAAAGTGACCTACAAGATGGAAAATGGACCGGGAGAAACCAGTGCCAAAATCACCGCGCCGGCTAAAATAAAAGTGCTGGATTTAAAGGATCCGTTCACCCACGCACTAGTTCTTTCGCCGGGCGTCAAACTGCGCAAAATTCCCACCCCGCGCGAAAACTTATATCCCTTTTACCGCGCCTATGGCGATGTGCTGATTAACGGCCGGATGAACGGGCAATACCGTATTGCGCTTAACGAAAACGAATCGGCCTGGCTGGAGGAAGACAAACTCAAAACCGTCTTTTTCGCCAACTATGAACCCAACCATCTTTTTGGACTGAAAACATCCGCCTCGGCGGAAAAGACCCGCATCGTGTTTGCGGGCAAGAAGCCCGTCCCCATCAGCATACACGAATTTAACGACCGGTTGGAACTAACGCTCTATTATGTAGACGGATTCGATGAAAACTATACCTTGGACCCCAATCATTCCATCATCGAAAACATCACTTGGTCCCAACCGGCGCCGGATACGCTGTTATTTAAAATCTATTTTAAAAAAGACGCCGCGCTATGGGGGCACGCCTATGATTTTGACGGACAGAACTTAATTATCGATTTAATGCACCGCCCGGTTTTAACCCCGGCCAAAAACGCGCCGCTAAAAGGGGCCCGCATCCTGCTGGACGCCGGGCACAGCCCCCGCCGAACCGTTCCATATGATGGCGCCGTCGGACCGACTGGTTACTTGGAGTACGAAGCCAACCTGGCCCTGGCTGAAGAATTAAAACCGCTGTTGGAAAAAGCCGGCGCCACCGTGATTATGACGCGCCGCGGCAATAACTACCGCAGCCTGCAAAGCCGCTACCAGCTGGCCCTCAAAGAAAAAGCGCATATTTTTGTCAGCCTGCACTATAACGCCCTGCCGGAAACCATCAATCCCCTCTCCCGGGCACGGGGTTATTCGGTTTACTACAATTACCCGCACAGTTTCCCGCTGGCACAAGCGGTATACGACGCGTTCACCCGCCTTGTACCCCTGCCCGATAATGGAATGATTGCCAACGATGTGCTGTTTATTCCGCGTATTCCGCAGCTGCCCAGCATTTTGGTGGAAAATGCGTATCTGATTTTGCCGGAACAAGAAGAAATGGCCAAAACCAAGCAAGGACGCGCACCGTTGGTGCAAGCGCTGTATGAAGGAATTTTGAATTTTTACGGCGTCAAAACCGATACGAAAAAAAAGCCCGGCAAACGCAACGCGTTCAAAAAACCGGGCCGAAAAAAACATCCCTAAGCCGCTTAAAAGTGCAAACCAAACCGCAGCTGCGCCCCGGCCGTCCACCGGTGCGGCACATAAAAATAGCGGTTCAACCGCGGGGCTTTATCATAGGCGCCATACAACTCCAAAGCACCGAACCACCCGCTTGCGGTGCGGGCTTCTATCCCCCAGCCAACTGTCACATATCCCGTCATGGTTTCATCGGCTAAAAAATACAAGGTCTGCAGCTTACGGCTGATTACCCCCGCCCCCAGCAAAACATATACTTGGGGATTAGTGCCCGCGGTGAGGGTAAACTTCCCCGCGGCGCCCAAACGCCACACGCGGTACTGTTCTATTACAAAAGCAGCGCTTTCCTCGCGGGAAAAACTGCCTTCCACCCCCAGCGCCGCCCAGCGGTTCAGCGCATACAATAAACGGGCGGAAAAACCGATATCCCCTCCAAAAACGCGCTCTTCTTCCAGCGAATGGAGCGAAGCGGTGGAGGCAAATACGCCGCCAGAAATTTCCCACGATTCCGTCCGCACCGATTCTTTAGAAAAAACCGATTTCTCATTTACGCGGTAAATTTGGGAAGAAGCAGAACAGCAACACAGCAGTAACCCGACCAGCAAACCAAAACGTCTCATATAAGTATATTGTAACAAGAACATTTTTCCGATAAAATAACCCATTCCAATTATATTTAGAACGCTCTTTTCCCACCCAAAAGGCCCAGAAACCCCCGTTCCTTTAGGCCCAGCCGCTATTGGGACGAAAGACCCTGGGTTTTGAATAACCAGACTTTTATAATATAAGTATGAAGAATGCTTGTATCGGTTTATTGTTCGTATTGCTGTTCCACGCGGGCGTTTGGGGGCATTCGGTCAATGTGCTGATTGCCAAACACGTACCGCGGGTGAACTTGTCGTTTTCGCAAAATTACGCCATTGTAATTGGAAAAAATTTCTACGGGCCCATTTCGTCCCAAAACCAGCTGCGCCTGACTTCCGGCGCCGACGGAATACGCTTAACCGTGCGCAATGCCCAAACCAAAGTTCATAAAAATTTAGGCGCTTCCAAAGGCCCCATCTTTTTGGTGCGCTCTTTGGGGCCCGGCATTAATTTTAACTGGCCCAAACCGCTTTCTTCGCTAAAGAAACAGCCCTTGCCTCCCTTTTTAAAATGGCAGCAATTCCCGTCCCAAAAAGGGGCGTTCGTTTCGTTCCGCCATCCGTCTTATGGGGGTACCATTACCTACAACGGTCCGTTAACCTTATTTGCAAAAAAAGGAATTAATATCGTAGAAACAGCCGAACTGGAAAACTACGTCACCCATGTAGTCAACTGCGAATTAGGGTCGGAATCTTCCCTGCACGCCTTAAAAGCCCAAAGCGTCATCGTGCGCACCTTTGCGCTGTATATGGTGCAAAATCGTTTGGAATCCCGCCAGCAAGGGAACCCGAATTGGAAGTTCTTCCAGCTGCTTGCCTCCCCCGCCGACCAAGCCTATAATTGCCGCAAACGGGTAAATGACCAAGAACTCCCCAGCGATTTAGTTAAAAAAGCCGCCCGGGAAACCGCCGGATTGGTTTTGCTTAAAAAAAATGCGTTAGCCAAAGTGCAGTACAACACCGGCTCCGCCAAGAACCTGCCCAAAGGCGTCATCTCGCAAGATGACATCATCCGTAAAGCTCACGCCGGGCAAACCTATACCGCCATTTTGCGCGCCGCGGTTCCCGGCAGCAAAGTCGGGCGCTACAATCCGTCCGCCTTATGCACGCAAGCGCTAAAAACCTTATTCCAACAAAAGAAGTGATTGCCTCCGGTAAGGAGCGGCCTCATCCTGCCGATTCCCCCCATTCGAAGAAATTTGCACAGTAAACCCGAAAGGGAAATAAGGGGAAATCCGCCGGGAACCCCGATGCCGCCCTTACGCCGGAAGGGATAAGGGCCGGACCTCGACACCCCGCAAAACCCTTTGATAGGAAGGCAGAAACAAAAAACGCTCCGGTTAAGCCGGAGCGTTTTGATATGCCATAAATACTACATAAGCCAACGCAACCCAACAGAAAGGAAAACTTCCGTTTTGGCACCGTCGGCACTGTGGGTGGCGAAACCCAATTTGCTCATTAAATCCACATCCTCCGCAAGCACACGGCTGTACCCGCCGGAAATACGGAAAGAAGTGTCGCTATCGCCGCCGTCTGCACGTTTTCCGAGCAAACCCAGGCGGGCTTCCACATCCAGGGAATTGATTGTATCTACATAATACTTTCCCAGTCCGCCCAAATAAAAATCCGTGGCGCTTTTGCCCTGGTCTGTGCTTCCTACAAAGTTGATCGCGGCGAAGCCTCCCCACGTCCATTCTTTAACGGAAGAAGCCTGGCGCCCTATCAGTCCGCCCACGCCAAAATCCGTAGAACCTTTAGCCACCCCATCAGGGCTATTATCCCAAGGGGAATCAAAGATAGCCGGGCTGAAATGGGCGCCTAAATCCAACAGCAAATCCTTTCCGGCCAAATTTTCGCTGGCGCGGTATCTGATGCCAAAATCCGGATCCGTCAAGCCGCTTTCTTTATAATTATCCATTTTCAAGTTTGCCAATCCCAAAGAAGCGTACGCCTCCCACCGATCAGCCAACCCATAGCGGAACGTTTCCTTAATTCTCCACATTTTAGTGCCGTCGCCGCCTTCATAATTATTCATATAACCTAATTCGCTGTCCAGCAGCATTGCCGACGGATTCAACATAAAAAAAGGATCTGTTACAGCCGGCTGCGCCCAAACGGGAAAAGCTGCCGTAAACAACACAAATGCCAGTAATACCTTTTTCATACAACCTCCTTATGATAAGATAGGACATTTTATCCGTTTTTTTTCGCAAAAGCAATCCTCATCTAGCCTACCGAAGTGAATTTTGGCTTGGCCTAGTTATGCTGCTTTTTTGCGAAAGCCTTGAAATCAAAAACAAAAAACCCTTTGACACCAGTCAAAGGGTTTAACTTTTTAAATCTTACCGGGGAAGGGACTTGAACCCTTAAGCCCGAAAGGGCAATGGTTTTTGAGACCATCCTGTATACCAATTCCAGCACCCCGGCATAAATCGTATATATTTATTTTAGCAAATTTTTAATTTTTTTCACACGGATATTTTTTAGCGCGGTTTTCCCCGAATACAAAACACGCTTTTAGACCCAACTCCCTCCCGTTTTTACCCTCGGTTCCGGGGCCTGTTATTCCGGGCGCCCCCCCAGCCCCGCGGGCATGGGAGCGCCGCACTTTCCCCGCGGGCATAAAAAGCCGCCCGTTCCCGGGCGGCTGGCGGAACTAAAAACGCCCTCAAAAGCGCAGCATAGAAGTATATTCGTTCAAGCGCTTATCAATATCTTCTTGGGTTAAAGAAGCCAAGCGGTCCACACTGAAGGACTCTATCGTAAACGAAGCCATCACGTTGCCAATCATCATAGCGCGTTTAATGGCATCCAGGTTATCCCACTCCTCCAAGCTGGCCAAATAGCCCGTAAACCCGCCGCCAAACGTATCGCCGGCGCCGGTGGTATCGTGCACGTGTTCCAAGATGTAAGGCGGCAGCTGGGCTATCCCCCGGTTGCTGACCAACATCGCCCCATTGGAACCCAGTTTAATGACTACATATTTTACGCCTTTTTCCAATAACATCCGCCCGGCTTTAATCAGGTTGTATTCCCCCGTCAGTTGGCGGGCTTCGCTTTCGTTTAAAAAGAACACGTCAATGCGTTTGACCACTTCCATCAGCGTATCTTTTTTAGATGAAATCCAATAGTTCATCGTATCGCACGCCACAATTTTGGGGCGCTTGACCTGGTTCAACACGGAAAGCTGGAGTTCCGGGTCGATATTCGCCAAGAAAACAGCTTTGGCGTTTTTTTGTTTTTCATCCAAAACAGGGTTGAAATTTTGGAACACATTTAAGTCGGTAAAATGAGTAACGGCGGTATTAAAATCCTTATCGTAACTGCCGCCCCAGTGGAAGGTTTTCCCCTCTTTTACCTGCAAGCCGGCCAAGTTTACGTTCCGGCGGATGAAAGGGGCGCGGTCGTGGTCGGTAAAATCAGTTCCCACCACCGCTACAACCGCCGGATGGGCGAAATAGCTGGCGCAAATGGAAGCATAACTGGCCGCACCGCCCAACACGCGCTGCACATGCCCGTTTGCGTTTTCCACCGTATCAAAAGCAACAGATCCTACTACCAATACTTCGTTATTCACGGCCTAATCCTGTAAAAAAGTTTTAATTTCCACTTCGTTGTTGAACTGGTCGAAGAAACCGATTTGCGCGGTTTCCATTTTCGTATCCATTAATTGCGCGGAGAAATCTTCTTTGTTTTGTTCAAAGTTTTTCAAGTTGCCGTGCTGGGTTTTATAGGCGTATTTGATTTCCTCGGGCGTTAGTTTATAATGCGAATACAACACCCCGCGGAAACGGTCCGCCAGTTTGCCGCGGCGCAGTTGTTTTTCAAACTCGGCCGGGCTCATACCCAGCGAACGTTTAAGAGTATATTCGTAAGCCATTTTATTAAACTGGCCGTTTTGCACAAACAGCGGGGACGTTTGAATGTCGTAGGCTACTTCGTAGTCGGACACGTCCAACCCGGCGTTGCGGGCCGCTTGGTTGAGGACTTCCTCGCTGATGAGCGCCGCCAAGAATTGCTGGCGCAGGTATTTCATCATTTCTTCGTCCACATCTACGCCCTGGTTGCGCAGCACGCGGGCGCGGTCTTCCGTTACGCGGTACAAATCGCGGTAGGTGATGTCGGCCGAACCCACTTGCGCGGCGGTATTGCTGAAATTACCGCGGCGGTAAGCGTCCGCCCCTAAATAGACGATACTGCCTAAAAAGAAGGCGAGCGTAATGATGAGAATGCTTTTTTTGTATTTAATCAGAAACGAAATCATAAATAAAACTCCCGTTATTTAGCGTTCTTTTCCTTGTCTTTTTCTTTTGAATTTTGGGCAGTTTTTTCTTCGTCTTCTTCGCCGCCGCCAATGACGCACTGCCCTTCAATGCGGCCGCCTTCTTCCACAATCATTTTTTTGGCGCGGATATCGCCTTTGATGGACGCCGCGGACAGCACTTCCAACATTTCGGCGCAGACGTTGCCTTCAATCACGCCGCCGCACACGATGATTTCCGCCGTCACGTCGCCCACAATTTTGCCGTCCGTTCCCACAATCACGTGGCGGGCGTTATCTACCGACCCTTCCAAAGTGCCGTCCACACGCAAGGAACCCTGCACGCTCAGCGTTCCCTGGAAGTAACACTCCGCGCTGACCACGGAAAAATGTTCACCGGAAGAAAAATCCGAATCTTTCTTTAAAAATCCCATAAACGTCCTCCTAAAAAATTACTTAAAATAGTCCCTCGGGTTGACGGCCTGCCCGTCTTTCCACACTTCGTAATGCAAATGCGTGCCGGTGGAGCGGCCGCTGGAACCCATCGTGGCAATCCGATCCCCGCGTTTTACTACGTCGCCGGATTTTACCCGGATTTGTGTCGTATGGGCATACAGCGTAGAATAGCCGAGCCCGTGGTCCACCAAAATAGCCTGCCCATAGCTGGGCACCCAGCCGGCGTGGCGCACCACGCCGTCGGCCGTCACCACGATAGGGCTGTCCGGCTTGCCGGCGAAGTCAATCCCGTTGTGGCGTTTGGTGGAACGGTGGCCGAAGGGGTCCAACCGGTATCCAAACCCGGAACTGATCCGCGCCGTGGACGGGCGGATGGACGGAATAGAGTTCAGCCCTTCGCGCCGGTTGGCAAAATACCAGGCGATTTCCTGGAAACTGGCCAAACGGGTTTTGGCGTCATCTTCTATCGAGTCGATATACTTTTCAAATTCTTCGGTATCCAAGTCTTTCAAATCTTTACTGGTTTCTTCTTTAAAATGCGCATCTTCCTTGGCTTTGGCTTCTTCCCAGCCTTTGGGCAGGTTGATAAATTTGCCGCCGGGCATCCCCAGCATTTGGCG
>CALUQD010000020.1 GCA_944322825.1 Candidatus Avelusimicrobium pullicaecorum | reverse complement strand
CCCTGGGCCGGGGCAGAGCCTGCCCTCCCTTTCCTTTGCCCGCTAACTCGATTAGTGGAGCCACACTGTTTTTGAAATGTCGCGCCCTACCGAGAAACAGCCCAGAGCCTGCCCTCCCTTTCCTTTGCCCGCTAACTCGATTAGTGGGGCCACACTGTTTCCGCACTGTTGCACCCTACCGAGAAACAGCCCAGAGCCTGCCCTCCCCTCTCTAGGCTTGCTATCGCAAGTAGCAGAGGCCACCCAGTTTCCGCTCCGCCGCGCCCTTACGCTCCCTTCTTGAGTACTTTTCCCCGCCTCAAAAAGCACATAAAAAAGCGGCGGGCAGCCTAAGCCGTCCGCCGCACTTTGCGCTAAAAAATTACTTCAGCACTTCCAACATCGCGGGAACCACGTCGTACAAGTCGCCCTGCACAGCATAGTTGGCCACCTTCATAATGGGGGCTTCGGGGTCCTTGTTGATGGCCACAATAACGTCCGAGCCGCTCATCCCGGCCATATGCTGGATTTGGCCCGAAATACCGCACGCGATATACACTTTCGGTTTTACCGTGCGGCCCGTCAGGCCGATTTGGTAGCGGTAATCAATCCAGCCGCTGTCCACCGGTGCGCGCGAAGCCGCCACCGCACCGCCCAAACGGTCAGCCAACTTGTGCAAGAGTTCAAATCCTTCCGCCTTGCCCACGCCGCGGCCGCCGGCCACGATGATTTCCGCTTCCGACAAGTCCATCCCGTCACCTTTGCTTTTGATAAATTCCAAAAACTTCGCCAAAGACGTATGCTTGGCCGGGTCGAATGCAAATTTGACCACTTCGCCCGTCCGCCCCGCCTGCACAGGGGCTTTTTCGTACGACATCGGGCGCAGGGAGCACATTTCCGGCCGCGTGTGCGCACAGGTGATGGTGGCCATCAGGTTGCCGCCAAATGTGGGGCGCGTAGCGTGGAGCTGTCCGTCCGCTTGGTTGATGACGACTTCCGTCGCATCCGCCGTTAAACCCGTCCCCACAAAAATAGCCGTTTTAGCGGAAAGCGAACGGCCCAAGTTCGTAGCAGGGAGCAAAAATTTATTCGGCTTATACGCGGCCACCATATCAGCCAGCACTTTGGCGTAGACGTCGTCCACGTAATTTTCCAGGGCTTTATCGTCGCACACGTACACAATGTCCGCCCCGCGTTCAAATAAATCCTTCGCAAATTTTTCCACTTGATACCCAAGCAGAACGGCGCAGAGCTTTTCGCCCAATGCGTCGGCCAGTTGGCGGCCGGCGTTTAACAATTCAAAAGCCGTCGGGCTTAATTTGCCGCGCTGGGTTTCGGCAAAAATCCAAACATTTTTACAATCTTTCATCGTCATATCCTTTAAATGTATTTTCCGTCTTTCAGCAATTTCACCAAGTTGGCGGCTTTTTCCTTGCCGTTGGCGCCTTCCACGGCCACGGCGCACACTTCGCGCTTGGGCACGAACGATTTTACCACGTGCGTGGGGCAGTTCTTCACGCCCAGCATGGTTTTATCGGCGCCGATGTCGTCGGCGGTCCACTTGGTCACTTCGGCGCGTTTGGCGGCCATACGGCCTTTTACGCTGCGTACGCGCGGGCTGTTGATTTCCTTCACCACCGACAGTACGCACGGGAACGGCAGCTCCAGCACTTCGCTTCCGTCCTCGGTCAAGCGTTCCACCACGATGGATTTTTCCTTCACTTCCACCACTTTTTTGACAAACACCGCATTGGGCATTTTCAGCCAGGCGGAAATCTGCGGGCCGATGTGGCCGGTGTCGCTGTCGTTGGTCTGCTTGCCGCAGATAATCAAATCCACGGGGCGGATAGAATTGATTTTTTCAATCCCTTTGGAAAGCGCATAGCTCGTGGACCACGTGTCCGAACCGGCAAAAGCCATATCGCCCAGCTGGTAGACGGCGTCGGCCCCGCGGGCAATGCTGTCGCGCAGGACGGCTTCGGCCTGCGGCGGGCCCATAGTAATGACGGACACCACGCCCCCCTCTTGTTCTTTGAGGGTGACGGCTTCTTCCAACGCGTATTCGTCAAAAGGGTTCATGGCACTCGCCGCGCCAGAGCGGATTAAACAGCCGGTGGCGGGGTCGATTTTTACGTTATCGGATTTAGGGGTTTGCTTTACGCAAGCTACAATATGCATACAAATTACTCCTCGTCGCCTTTGGCGGCGTACTCTTTAATCAGCGCCGTGATGATTTCGTTCTTTTGGATGTGCACGGTGCCTTCGTAAATTTGGGTGATTTTAGCGTCGCGCATATATTTTTCCAGCGGGAAATCGCGCATATAGGCCACGCCGCCGCACAATGTGACGCATTCGTCGGCCACTTCCATCGCCACGTTGGAGCAGAACAATTTGGCTTCCGCGCTGTATTTAGTCCAGCGGGCGCCTTTTAATTTTTTCAGTTCGTCGTGCACGGTAGTGCCGTTGGCCATCGCGTTGCGTACGGCGGGCAGGTATTCTTCGTCCATCCGGTGCGTCAGGCTGTACACCAGCGCGCGGCCGGCTTCCGTTTTGGCGGCCAGTTCGGCCACTTTGTGGCCCAGCGCCTGGAAGGTGATAATCGGCTGGCCAAACTGTTTGCGCGTGCGCAGATAGGGGATGGTTTCATCCAGCGCGCCTTGCGCAATACCCACGGCCTGCGCCGCCACGCCGGGGCGGGAATAGTCCAGCGTTTCCTGCACGTACAGCAGGCCGCGGCCTTCGCTGCCGAGCAGGTTTTCCTTCGGGACGCGGACGTTTTCGAAAATCAGTTCATAGGTGGGGTTGGTGCGAATGCCCATTTTTTCTTCTTTCTTGCCGAAGGAAAAACCGGGTGTGCCCTTTTCAATCACCAAAAGCGAAATGCCGCGCGCGCCGCGGGCCGGGTTGACGTTGACGGCCACGGTGTAAAAATCGGCTTCCTTGCCGGTGGAAATAAAGTGCTTGGTGCCGTTTACCACGTAATAATCGCCGTCTTTGATGGCGGTGGTTTTGAGGGCGGTAGCGTCGGAACCGGCTTCGGGTTCCGTCAGTGCAAAGGCCCACAGCTTTTTGCCGCTGGCCAGGTCCGGGCACCAGCGTTCGCGCTGTTCCTTGGTGGCGGCCAAAAACATCGGAATCGCCCCCAAGGCGCTCGTACCGGGCGTAAGCGCCAACCCCGCGCATACGCGGGAGAGTTCTTCAAACGCCATCGCCAGGCAGGTAATCCCCCCGCCTAAGCCGCCGTATTCTTCCGGCAGCCACAAGCCCATCAGGCCGGATTTGCGGTATTCTTCCAACATTTCTTTGGAAAATTGTTCCTTGGCGTCCATTTCGGCGCGCAGGGGTTTGAGCTTTTTTTGGGCAAATTCCCGCGTGGCGTTGAGAACTTCCTGCTCCATTTCGTTAATTGCGTAATCCATTATTTTTCTCCCGGAGTAAACTTTCTAAAATGTCTGCGTTTTCTGAAAAACCGTCTTTTGCCGCCGTTTTTCTTGGTGGGCGGAACCAAACTTCTGTACAGCCGCTCCTGTTTTTTGACCATCGTAGAAGCGGTAAATTCGGAAAAGTCGCGGTGGTCGATGGCGGCTTCAAAGCGCTCGCGCAAAGAGGCGTGGCGCAAAAGCACTTTTAATTTATCGGCAAAGGTGTTGATGTCGTTGGGCGCCACCAAGAAACCCGTTTTGTTGTTGGTAATCACTTCGCCAATGCCGTCTACATCGTAGCATACGGCCGGCACGCGCATCGCCATCGCTTCCAAGAGCGACATCGGCAATCCTTCGCGCAAAGATACGCTGGCGTACACGTCACAAATAGCCAGCAGTTCCAGCGGGTCATTGCGCCAGCCGGGGAACAGCACCTGCTTTTCGATGCTTAAATTCTTGGCCAGGCTGACGGCCGTTTCCTTCAACGGGCCTTCGCCGGTAAAAATAAAGTAGACGTTCTTCATTTGGCTGAGCACTTTGTACGCCGCCAGCACGAAGTGAATGGGGTTTTTAAGCGGTTTAAAATTGGCCAGCGCCAGCACGACTTTGGCATTGGCCGGAATTTTCAAGGACGCTTTTTTGGCGGCGGGGTCGAACTTAAGCGGCAAAATGGGATTAAAGTTCACCCCGGCGCGGATGAGCTCCGTGCGGACCCCTTTGCCAATGCCCAACTGCTTGGCTTCGGCGGCGTTGCGGCGGGAAACGAATACCAAAACGTCCGTAAACCGAGCGCAGAATTTTTCCACCGTCACAAAAAATTTGAACTGTTTCGGGCCGTGTTCTTTGGCAAAACCCAAGCCGTGGAATGTGTGCACCACCTTGGCTTTGCGCCAGAACAACCGCGCAGCAATACGCCCCAGCACACCAGCTTTAGGCGCGTTAGTGTGCACAATATCGGGCTTAACGCGGCGCAAAACAAGGCCCATTTGCACCAAAGCCGCCAAGTCGTGGAAGAAATACTTGGGGCGTATATCGTGGCGCAAGGCGGAAATAAAAAACACGTGATGCGTGTCGTTTTTGAGGCGGCCGTCCAAGCGCCCGCCCGGGCCGCAGGCCAGGTATGTTTCGAACTGTTGCTTATTTAAGTTTTTAAGCGTCAGCAGCACGCTGGCTTGCGCGCCACCCTGGTCCATACGGGTGATGAAGTAGAGTATTTTTGTTTTTTCCATTTATTTAATTGTTCCTGTGGCAGTATCCAAGATGCGGGCCTCGGGGAAATAGTATTTGATAATCGCCATATAGTCCGCGCCTTGTTTGGCTAAACCGTCCGCCCCCTGCAAGCAAAGCCCGTAGCCCAGCCCCGTGTCATACCCGCGCACCAAGACGCTTTTGATGTTTTTCCCTTTATAAAACGGCACCACATCAAACAGGTTGGAACGCATTGTGCCCGCGCTTAAAATAAACGCGACCTCCTGCGGGGTTTTGGCTTCGTACGAACCTTTGCTGCCTTCAAAACGCATGGACAAAATGCGGCCCGACGGCGTAAACGACGTAGGCGTCAGCGCGCGCAGTTTGCCGATGTTTTGTTTGACGGCAATACGGTTTTGGATTTCTTTTCCATCGTACAGATACATCCATTTTACGCCCGACCAGCGGGTCGGGTCCTGCGGGCGGGAATACAAATCCGCCGGCGGATTGGACAGGATGTATTTGCTTACGTTGGCGGGCGAGAACACATAGCCCGGTTTGTTGGCGGTGTTTTCCAGCGCGTCCGCGGTGAGCACGCCGCAGTCGGCATAGGCGCCGGCCTGGGCCTGGGTCAGGCGGATTTTGCTGGATTCTTTAGACGCGTCCAACAACTTCTTAAAAATCAGATTAATGCCTTTAAATTGGAACGAAACATCATTATCGGTAATATGATAGGGTTCATCCTGGTGGTCGGCTACTGTCTGCAACAAGGCCGAGCGGAACACCACCGCCAGGGCTTGCAGGGCGGATTCGTGGGTGACGTCCTGCACTTGGGTGGCCAGCAGGGCCGGGATTAAATCTTCGGCATTTACCTCGTTAACCAGTTTAATGCCCGTAGGCGTGGGAATGACGATTAAATTTCCTTTCAGTTCTTTGTCGCTTAAATCCGCCGCAAAAATGTTTTTAGCCGACGCGTTGCGAACCAACAGTGTTTTGTCAACATTTTCCAAAACAACCGTAAACGGACGCTTGGCCGAAAATTCCACGTGCCCTTTGGCGTTTTTAAAATCCACGCCGCCCGTTTCCGGGTTAAAGGCAATCGTCTTTTCGATGTACGACGGCGCGCGCAGCACCGTGCCCAGTTTTTCATCTTCCACGCGCATCGTGCCAGACGCCATCAGCGAAAAGGACTGCAATTCCTGCGGAACCTGTTCGCGGTTGGCGTACAAAGCCATTTTGACTTTTTCCGACGGAGTGGAAACCATTTCGTGCACGATGGGCTGTTCCAAACGCAGGTAGAACAAATAATCGATGCTTTTGTCGCCCAGTTTTTTGGCGTACTTTTCTATCTTTTTGGCTAACTCTTTATTGTCCGGGTCCAAGCTGTAAAGTGTAGCATAATACTGCCAGGTGCGCAGATCGTCTTTTTCTTTTTCGGATAGTTTGGCAAAAAGCTCTACCGCCGCGTAGTTGCGTTCGTCGTGCGAGAGCGCCTGCTGCAAAAATACCGGCGCCATCTTGCGCGAGGATTTCATCTCCGACGCAATCCGCCCCAGCATATACGACACGAACGAAATGGCGTACGGGTTGGAGGTATACAGGTATTGCAATTCGGTGGCGGCTTTTTCTCTGTCGCCGTCCAAATACCACGCCAGGGCCGTACCCAATTTGGCGGAGGAAACGTATTCAAAATCGGCGGTTAAATACAGTAAATTTTGGAACGATTGCCGCGCTTTTTTGTATTTTCCGGAAGAAAGCAATATCCAGCCGCGCGTCAGTTCGGCAAAGGGGTCATCGGGGTTGAGTTTGCAAGCGGCGTCGATGTATTTGACGGATTGCTTGACTAACCCCCGCTGCAAAGACATCACCGCCAGTTCCAAATTGGCGGCGGAAGCAAGTTTCGGGTCGGAGGCATTTTCAAAGGTTTTAAAGGAAAAATAACATTCGTCTATTTTTCCGTCCGCGCATTTTTGGGCCACATCGGCAATTTCCGGCGGCAAGGTATAATCCAGCACGGTTTGGTGTAAAACGGTTTCATTGAGTTTGCTGTCCACCCGCGTAGCTGCCAAGGAAGATTTGCTGACCGTTTGGGCCGGTTCAACCGGTTCAGCAGGTTCGTCCACAGCAGGGCTCTGCCCCGCCGTGGAAACAGCCGCCGCCGAAACGGCCGCCGCGGACGTACTTGCGTCCGGCGCACAAAACGCGGCTTGCGGCGCGGCAAGCGCCAAAGCCAAAAACGCCAGCAAAAGGGAACATTTCTTCATATACAAATTATAGCAAATTGCACCTCCAAAAGCCCCGCATTAGGACCCAGTTTGTTTAGGCACCGCGCAGAATTTTGTTTCCAGCCGGTTGCTCCGCCAGGCTTTTTGTTTTTACCCGCTTTCCCCACCCAACAAAAAAGGAGCGGGTAAAATACCCGCTCCCTGAGGTTAAAACCGTTTGTCCAGGCCATATGCCGTGTATTCATACGACGTGGAAAACGGCTCGTCCGGGGACGAAACACCCCGCCCGCAAAACGGACGGGGTATTCGTTCCGGCAAATTTATTTGTATTTCGCTTGTTCTTTGAGGAAATCAAATACTTTGCGTTCGCTCAGCGTAGCCAAAATGTGCGCTTTGCGTTCTTCAAAGAAAGCTTTGATTTTCTTTTCGTCTTCTTTGTTTTGGGAATTGGCGGCGATGCTCTTATCCAATTCCGCTTTCCAGTCGGCCTCGGTGGCTTCCAGGTTTTCTTTCTTGGCGATGGCGTGCACGATGTAGCCGATGCGCAAATCCTTTTCCACGCTGGGGCGGATGCGTTCTTCAAACGCTTTTTTCTGGTCCGCGGTCAGCTGTTCGGGTTTGAGCTGCGTCATACTGCGCACGAAGTTATTTAAGGAAGATTCCGTATATTCTTCCACCAGGCTTTGCGGCAAGTCAAAATTATTCATTTTGACCAGGTGGTTTTCAATCTGGGAAATTTCATCGCGGCGGGCGTTTTGTTTGGCTTCTTCGTCCAGGCTTTCTTTCACTTTGGCTTTCAGCGCGTCCAAGGTTTCAAAGCCCATATCCTTGGCGAAGGAATCGTCCAGCGCGGGCACAATCTTATTTTTAATTTCATCCACCGTTACGTGGAAGGAAAGCGTATCGGTGCCTTCTTTGGCCTCGATATCTTTTACGTCGCCTTTTTTCAGCCCTTTGATGCCTTCGGCCAAGCCGGGCATCGTCTGCGGGGCGGCCATATCAATAAGTTCGCTGTCGGCGCTTAATTTATAATCATCGGTGCCGTTGCGTTTGCCGGTATAATGCACCACGGCATAGCATTTGTCGTCAATCACGGCGCCTTCGGCCGCGCTTTCCAAGCGGGCGTTGGCGTCCAACACGCGGTTTAAATTATCCGTTACATCCTGTTCGGTGGCGGTTTCGGGTTTTTTGGCGATTTCAATGCCTTTGTAGTCTTTTACGTCAAATTCCGGGGCTACATCTACCGCAATTTCAAACGTAAACGGTTTGCCTTCGGCAAAATTTACAAAATCGGCTTTGGTGAGCGTGGGCACGGCAACGGCGTCCAACTTCGCGTCCGCAAGGGCGGAATTAATGGCGGCTTTTACCGTCAAGTCCAACGCGCGTTCTTTAATATGTCCGGCGAAATTTTGTTTGACCAGGTCCAGCGGTACTTTGCCGGCGCGGAAGCCTTGCATCTGCGCACGGGATTGAACCTGTACGGCGGCGTTTTGAAAGCATTTGGTTACCAGTTCCGGGGCGGCTTCCACGGACAAAGTCACGCGGCAGCCTTCTTTATTTAATTGTTGGGTTTTTACTTCCCCGCTCTGGGCGGTTTTAAAGATGGACATACGTTCAGTCACTCCTATATATCGGCCAAGCCGAAAATCTGGACGGAGAGGGACTTGAACCCTCACGGATTGCTCCATACGCTCCTAAGGCGTACGCGTCTACCGGTTCCGCCATCCGTCCTTATTATTTACTGTCAGAAAAACTAAAGTGGGCCATGTGAGGCTCGAACTCACGACCTTACGCTTAAGAGGCGTCTGCTCTACCAACTGAGCTAATGGCCCAAAAGGGTTTATGGTTAGATTATAGCAAAAACGGAGGGTTGGGTAAACGGCCCTTGACGGGCCTCTCCGTTTTGGAGATAGTTTATTGTAACAAATTTTTCCCCCGCCTTGCAATCCATTAAAATCTATTGACAAGCAGCCGGCTCAAACATTAAAATACAAGTAAGGCCTCCGCCGTTCATACCGGCCCTGCCGCCTTTCTCATATAATAGGAACCCATTACTTATGAAAAGAACTACTGGTATTACCCCCACTATCCTTCTTTCTGTCGGAATGATTACCCTGTCTGCCGCACCCGCTTGCAGCCAAACCCCTGCTAAATTTTTCTTTAATTTGCGCAATTTTTTCCGCCCGCGTGCGACGGTTACGGCAAAGGCCTCGCCCGGAACCATCCTAAAAGGGGCCGCGGCGGCCACCTCCCAAATTCCGCAGCAAACCACCCACGGTCTTACGGCCTCCCTGTCCTATGCGTCCCTGCGTCCGCTGACGGATTCCAACACGGCCAACGCCCAAAACATTTTAACTTCCACCCTGCGCAAACCCGCCCCCGATTTGTACGGTTTATTTAAACAAGTCGTTTATGCACACCAAAAGAACAGCGCCGTCACCAAAAAGATGACCCAGGATTATTACCACGAAGTCTATTTCTTGCTGCAGAATGCCGCTTATATCGAAAAAACGCTCGGATACAACACTTTAGCCTCCTACCTGCGCCAGCACAACGGGCAAATGCCTACGCTGTCGGCTGCGGGCAAATACCAAACATCCGAAACCATCCGCCAGCGGCTTACGTTTTACGCCGGGGAAGAATTAAACAACCTGCTGGGCAAAATGCTTTCGCGCGCTCCGTCCAAACGCACCCCCACTACCAACGAATGGCTGACCATTAATATATTAAGCATAATGCTGCCGGCTAAAACCCGCTTGGTTTTTTATGATTTGCTGTTGGAAAAGCACTATGCCGATTTGCAGGCCATCGCCCTGGACCCGTATTTAAAAAACGCCAACACGCTTAGACGCATTAAAAACGGCGAAGCGCCGGTCATTCCGACCCAGGCCCAGCGGATTACCCGCTACCAAAAACTGCTCAAAAAGCTCTTGCAGGAACAGAAGCAATTGACCGCGAACATCGCCTACCAGCGCCAACAATGCGCCAAGCAGCAAGTCATTTACGATATGCTGCGCGCAAACGGCCAAACCCAGGACGCCGCCACCGCAAAAAACGCTTTGGCAAAAACCCAACGCAAATTGCAGCGCAACGAAAAACGTATGCGTGAAGTAACCGACCTCACCCAGCGATTTACGTTTGAACTTCACTTCTTACAAGGGAAATAAATACCGCTATGAAAAATTTTTTACGCTGCACCGTGCTTTCCGGCCTTCTTTTCGCAGCCGCAGTGCCCACCGCTGTGGCCCAAGCCGCTTTTAATTTTGAAGACATCGATACTTTAATCGAAGACAACCGCTTGACCGACGCGGCGAACCGCTATGCATCCGTCACGGTATCCTTCTTCCCCGAGCGGGCCACGCGGCTGGGGTATACGTCGGCCAATTCCAAACTAAACGACCGCTCCGCCCAAACAACTGCCGAAGCCTTAAACGCCTTGCGCTCCGTAAAGGAAATAGTGGATGAACTAAAACCCAATCAACTTTCGCAAGCCAAACAAGCCGATCTGCAGTTGCTGCAAGACGCACTGAACGCCGACATTTGGAGCTTGGAACAAAACCGTATCGAAAACGACCCGCTGTACTATACCGAAGCGTTTGACGCCATCTACGACGTAATGCTTAAAAAGACGACTTCCGCTTCCCAGCAAAAAACCGATTTGGCCGCCCGCGTCGGCGCGCTGCCAGCCGTGGCCCGGCAGGCCCAGCAAAATCTGGTCCAGCCACCCGCTTATCTGGCCCAGCAAGCGATGGAAAAAACCTACTACGCTTACCTGGCTTTCGACGAAGTAACCGATTTCCTGCTCCAAAATGAAGAAGACGACGTTTCCATTGCCCAAACCAAACGCAATGCCCAAAACGCCAAACAAGCTATCAAACAATTATTCGATTTGTTCAAACAGCTTTCGCAGCAGCCCGATACGCCGGATTTCCGCCTGGGGCAAGAAGCCTACTTGCACGTGTTGGCCAATCGCTATCAAATTGAACAAAAACCCTCTAAGCTGGCCAAACGCTTGGAAAAAAATTTCCGTTCCGCCCAGCAGAACCTGGCACAAGCCCTGGAACCCTTTTCCCTGGAAACGGCCGAAGAAGAAGTGACCGTCGTTGACGATTTAAACACTGCCCCCACGGTCCAAGAACTTCCGCAGGAACCCAAAAAGAAAGCCCCCAAAGCCAAAGAGGTTCCACCCTCCGCCCAAGATTTTTATCAAGCTGCCCGACGTATGCCGGTTGTTCCGGCCAGCCGGAATTTGATAGCCGCACTTACCCAAGACGCCAACGCCCTGGCGGAATTTTTCAGCCAGGACGGCACCCTGCCCGCTTCCGCCATTCATTTTTCCGTCAAGCAAATGCCCGCTTTTTACGCCTACTTCCGGGCTTATTTATTTGTGCCGCCCTACGGCAACCAATACGCCCCCTCGACGGACTTGTTTCTCCGCCTTCCCTCCGGCAATAAGCTGGCCCGCCAGGAACAGCTCCAGCGGGATTTTAACGTTCCCACCCGCAAATTGCTCTTAAGCGGGGAATTGGTGCCCGGCCGTTACTATCAAACCGTCGCCACAAACCAATTATCCGCCATTCGCCGGCTGTATCCGTCCGAAACGCTGGCAAACGGCTGGAGCGCTTATGCCCAACAGTTAGCCGCCCAACGGGGTTATATTGCCACCAACGAAGAACGCCTGTTTTTAGCATGGCTCCAATACCGCCGGGCCGCGGCCGCTTTGCTGGATTGGCGCCTGCAGACTAAGCAATACTCGTATACGCAGGCTATGCACTTTTTAATGGACGAAAACGGCTTTGACCAAACCGACGCCGAAGACCTGCTGAAAAACATCTCCGCCCACCCGGGCAGAGCCGTCAGCTACATCTACGGCCTGGATACCCTCAAAGACGCCCACGCCTATTTCGCTAAAAAATGGGGCAAGCAATTCACGCCGGTTCAGTTTCACTCCCTGTTGCTGCAGGCCGGAAATGTTCCCCCGAATATGCTGGAAAAAGAAATTCAACGGCTTGATAAAGAAGCCAAACAGCAAGCCAAACAAAACGATTTATTCTAATGTTTCCCCGGCCGCAAGCCGGGGTTTTTCTGCTTATCCCCGCCACCCGGCCGGCGGTCTTATATGCACGGTCCGCCTTCCCCGCCAACGCCCGGCGGCAGAAAATTTGAGGCCACCCCCCGAACCAACGGAAGGGCATTCCTCCACAAACGCCGCATCCGAACCGCCCAAACCGCTGCCAGGTCACCGCAGTAATTCCCGCCCAGAAATCGCATCCGAACCGCCTAAAATCGCCGTTGGATCATATTTCCGCCGTTTGCCAATAAAAATCTTCTTTTCGGACACACCAAACCGCCGCTGGACCGGCTAAATTTTGCCCCGCTTTCGTCTTGTACAGAAAATGCCCGCCTCCTTATTAGGACCATATTTAGACAAACTTTTAGGCATAAAAAAGCCCGGGCAGTTTATCACCGCCCGGGCCTTCAAAAGATACCGCGTTTAGAGCGTACACCAAGCCGTACCGCTGGAATCCAACCCATAGGCGTCGCACGAGCCGCCCCCAGGACCGTCGTTGCAAAAGAATTTTTCGCCGTCGGTAGCGTCTTGATCCCCCACATACAGGAAAGCCACGCCGACATTATCCCCTTTGCGACGCACGGCGCATACGGCGTTGGGAACACCCGACGCCGGCGAATACAGTACATATTTAAAATCTTTCGTATAGGCTTCGGATCCGGTGCAGCGCGTTAACCGCGCGCCCGTGGTGGGATTAATGCACCCCAGTGAGACATCCAACGCTTCAAACCCAAACAAATTGTAGGAAAAATTTTCCCGGTCCATCGAATCCAATGTGCGGATTTTGGCCTCATAAATTTCCTTCAGCAGGATGCGCACTTCGGCCATACGGGATTTTTCCACCGTTTTTTCGTACATAGGCACAGCCATTACCACCAGCAGCGTAACAATCATCACCGCCACTAAAATTTCCACCAATGTAAAGCCTTTTTTCATATTCGCTCCTAATAGGTTATGCCGCTGACCGAATCAAGCCCAAATATATCGCAGACTTCATTATTGCCAGCCGGGTTTTGGCAATACATCTGCTGGGTGTTTCGGTCCAATACGATTAGCGTCCCGGAATAGGGATTATTCATTTTTTCCGCCGCCACATACGAAGTGCCATTGGCCGAAACCAGCGGCTTATACCGGAAATAAGGCGGACAATTCAGCTCCGTCCCCCCCGACGTCAGCGTGCACTTCCCCGGCAAATTGCTGGGGTCGAACATATCCATACGGGCATAAGAATAGTTGGTGGTGCCCTTCGCCGCAGCCAACGCCGCATAGGAACGGTACCCAAATTCGCCTGCCAAACGTTCACTGGAATCATAGATGGTACGCACCATGGATTCCGCTTCCGCCATATGGGCTTTTTCAATTACCTTGCGGTACTGGGGCAAAGCCACCGCGGTTAAAATAGCGACAATCAACACTACCGCCAACAATTCCACCAACGTAAAACCTGTATTTTTTTTCATATATCTTCCTTAACCTAAAGAGGGTCCCAGAGAAGGGGGTTGAATTGTAAAAGAACCACACATCGCTTTGGTCACATTCAGCCGCTCGCACGAATCCGACACCTGGCCTGGGCAACACGTTACCGTGCTCCCGTTGTAATACAGAATCGTTCCCTTGTACATCCCGCGCAAAAAGGTAGCCGCCACATAAGGCGTCCCCAGCGCACACAAACGGCCGGCACAGCGTTGGTTTAAGTTATAAGAAAAATTTTCCGTGTCCCACTGTGTATTCGATACCGCATCGCCTTTCATTTCGATATCCAATTTGGCAAAAGACAGCTTGGTTGCATTGGTTCCCAACGGCCAGCTCCAGCCGCGTTCAATCACCAACCGTTCACGGGCGTCAAAAATAGCCGGAAGCATTTGCAGCGCTTCTGCCACGCGGGAACGCTCCACGCTGCGCCGGTACTGCGGCAAGGCAATCGCCGTTAAGATACCCAAAATCAGCACCACGGCCAACAGTTCTATTAAGGTAAACCCTTTTTTCATAAGGAACTCCATTTATAAAAGTATAGTCTTTTTACTTCGAATTACAATACCCATTATAGCTAAAAAACATCTTTCTGCCAAGAAGCTCCCACCGAAATACAAATTTTGTATGATATAGTTGTTTTGGGATGTCCTAAAAACACCCATTTGCCCGTTGCAAGGAGATGTCTATGAGAATTTACGATGATATTCAATTAGATTACTGTGATGTGTTGCTGCGCCCCAAACGTTCGGCGCTGGCTTCCCGTTCCGAAGTGGTTGTGGAAAGAGAATACGTTTTTAAATGGTGCCCGCGCCCCATCAAGGGCACCGGCGTAGTAGCGGCCAATATGGCCACCACCGGCACCTTTGAAGTCGCCCGCGAAATGCAAAAACAGCATTTGATGAGTGCCCTGCACAAACATTACAGTTTGGAAGATTTGCTTGCGTTTTTAAAAACAAACGCCCAGGAATTCGGCAGCAACGATTTGCTGTTCGTCAGCTCCGGTGTGTCCGACGCGGATTACGAAAAGCTCCAGCAGGTAATGAAAAGCGGTTTGATTTCCAACATCTGCGTAGACGTGGCCAACGGCTATTCGCCGTATTTGATTGATTACATCCGCAAAGTGCGCCAAGCCTTCCCCCAAGCGTTAATTATGGCAGGCAATGTGGTGACGGGCGATATGTGCGAAGACTTGATTTTAAACGGGGCCGATATTGTAAAAGTAGGAATTGGGCCCGGTTCCGTCTGCACCACCCGCAAATTAACGGGCGTGGGCCGGCCGCAGTTTTCCACCGTTATTGAATGCGCCGATGCCGCCCACGGGGTAGGCGGAATGATTTGCGCCGACGGCGGATGCACGGTCCCCGGGGACGTGTGCAAAAGTTTATGCGCCGGAGCGGATTTTGTGATGTTAGGCGGAATGCTGGCCGGCCACGCCGAAAGCGGCGGCGATATGTGCACCAAATCCTTCCAAACCAGCGAAGTGCAAATGATTGACGATAAAACCTGCGCGCTTCGCATTGAAGAAAAGCAATTTAAAAAATTCTATGGGATGAGTTCCGAATACGCCCAGGATAAACACTACGGCGGAATGAAAAAATACCGCGCCAGCGAAGGAAAAGTTGTGGAAATTCCCTTCCGCGGCCCCTTGGAACACACCCTGTTGGCCATTTTAGGCGGCATCCGCAGCTGTATGACGTACATCGGCGCCAAACGCTTAAAAGATATGCCCAAATGCGCCACGTTCTACCGCGTCAACCGGCAGCTAAACACGATTTTTGGAAACGAATAATCGCCCAAGCTGTTTTGTTGGAACGCCGCCCTATGCAGGGCGGCGTTTTTGTCGGCGCACCCGGCTAACCGGGTTTTTTTGTAAAAAGAAACTAATCCTTTTTCGCGCTTGAGAAACACCCGTCAAACAGGCATACTACTTGTATCATAGGGGGCAGCCTCTTTTTATCCATCACCCCCAAACCAACATGTTGGTCCCCCGCCTATTGGGCGGGGGTTTTTATGGTGCGAAACATTTTTGTCCGCGGACTGCTAAAAACTGTTACAATATACCATACACTCGCCCAGGGACCCTGCGGCAAAAGGAGAAAAAAATGATTAAAGAAGGCTCTAAAGTCAAATTTGACTACACCCTCACGGTGGACGGCAAAACCGCCGATACCTCCGCTGGCCGCGGCCCGTTGGAATACGTACACGGCGCGGGGCATATCATCCCGGGGCTGGAAGAAGAACTGACCGGTATGAACGTTGGCGATAAGAAAACGGTAAAAGTGGCGCCGGAAAAAGGCTACGGCCCCGTTTTGCAGGAAGCCATCCGCCGCGTACCGAAAGAAGCCATCGGCGGCGCCGAGAATTTGAAAGTGGGCGATATGGTGGGCGCCAGCAACGAAGGGCACACCTTCCGCGCGGTGGTAAAGGAAATCACCGATAAAGAAGTGGTGCTTGATTTCAACCACCCGCTGGCCGGCAAAGAGTTAACCTTTGACGTGGAAATCAAAGAAATCAACTAATTCCACTTTTGCAAAAACCCGGGGCCAAACGCTCCGGGTTTTTAATTTATCCCCCGGTTTTGCCGGGGGATTTTTAGTTAGAGGCAAGCCCTCCGTTTCCAATGGAAGCGCTTACATGAGGTTTCGCCGGGGATTTTATGTAAGAGCAAACCCGGATATAAAAAAGCCAAGAGCCCTAAAAAAGGACTCTTGGCCGACAAAACCGATACCCCTGCCTTACGCGGGCAATCAGCCAAACGGCTTAGCAGTAACGGAGGGGCAGGTTACCACTAAATCTGTTACTTGCAAACATTCCTCCAAATCAGCCTGGGAACCACCCGTGCTCGGATTGTAAACGCCATTATCTCCGTTTACAGGCGTTATGCACATCCATTTGCCGTTTACACACTGCCGTATTTGCAAAATCGGGCAGGTCGGCTCGTTTGGCGGACAGTCGCCAGATCCGCCGCTGCTTCCCATACATATCTTATACACGTCGTAACATTCTTTTTTGGCAACGGTAATTTGAGCGACCGTATACATATTTTTCTTATCGCCGTTACACGTATCCACGCCCGCATAATAATTGTTTACACGGGTTCTGCCGGCCGTACAAGGTTCCTGCTCCACTTCTACCGTGCTGGGGTTGCCGCACATTAGATAGGTTTCCTCCTTGGCATTCAGCTGCAGCCGCTGCCAGGAAATACTGTCCGTTCCGCTTACGGACGCACAGCTCGGAAACGCATTCTTAATCCGGCTCGGAAATAAATTGAGCGTATTCACCGTCGCCTGGTCGGTTTCTATGGTATACCCGTTATTGAGCGTCCTAATACGCAGGTTATCGCTAAAATCGAAATTGGCCAACCCAAAACCATTCCCCATACGAATGAGGCTACTGTATACCGCCGCCGCCGAATTCAAGTCCAGCCGGCCTTTTTTCAAGTTAAGAGCGCTCGTCACATACAACGAATTCAACCCCGCGTCTTTACTGTCCGCACAGCCCAGGTTCAACGTGCACGCGCTCGACATCCCGATATCCAGCTGCTTGCTGGGGGTAATTTGGCTGTACGCCACATACGGCACCGGAAAATACGTAACCATTTGGATTTTATTTTCCGCGCCCGCCGGAAGTGCCGCTCCCAACGCACCTAACAGTAGAAATAAAAGTTTTCTCATATGCCTTCCTCTTCTTAGAAATACCTACTTTATTAGCATAAAACATCTTCCTGCAAATTTCAAGTCTATTTTGAAGCCGCTGCGCCGGCCTTCCGGCGGGCATCAGGTGTAACTTTCCAAATACGTATGCAAGCCTTCGGCGCGTGCCTGGGCAACGCCGGCCTCGTAGAGTTCCTCGGCTTCCTGCGTTTGGCCCAAGGCGTAGAGTACCTGCGCCAAAGACAGCTTGGTTAAAATCTGCCCGCGGGTTTCGTCGGAATTATCAAACAGTACACGCGCTTCCTGCAAGTCTTTCAACGCGGCTTCCATTTTATTTTTGCGTTTTAAAATGTCGGCGCGGCCCCATTTGACGAACCCCAAATCCACCGTATCGTTAATGGCGGAGTAGAGCTTGTCGGCCACGTTATAATGGCGGAGCGCTTCGTCGTACTTTCCCTGTTGGCGCAAGCCGTTGGCCATACCGCAGTTGGTGTAGGCTTTGCCAAATAAATCTTCGCTCTTGCGGAAGATTTTTTCCGCCAGTTTGTAATTTTTCACACAGTCGTCAATTTTACCGCAAATGCGGCTAATGCCGGCCAGCCCGCAATACCCGTAGGCCAGGCTGATGTCGTCGCCGGCTTTTTTGGCCAGCGAAATGGCTTGCTTAAATTGAGCAATGCCTTCCTGAAAGTGGCCCTGCAAGCGGAAAATGCCACCCTTGGCCCAGTGGATAAAGCTCATCCCGGCGTAGTCCTTGAGCTGCGTATAGGCAGACAAAACCGCATCCAACAAATCCAGCGCTTCTTCCAAACGCCCCCACGCGCGCAAAGCCATCCCCATTTCCTGCATCGCGCGGATGGTAAATTCGTCGTATTCCAGCTCCTGCGCCATTTTCAAAGCGTCCTCGGCCAGTTCATACGCGGCGGCCGAATGCCCCAGCGTGCGGTAGCAGGCGGCCATCGCCAGCAAAGCGTCCATACGGGTTTCGGCTTCATCGGCAGTTTGGAGGGCGACGGCATAGCTCTTTAACGCGCCTTCAAACGAGCCCAATTGGCGCTGGGCCTCGCCGGTCAAAAACCAGGCGGCGGCGTCTTTATTGCGCACAGCCAGCAGCTTTTCCAACGCTTCCGAAGGGCGGTTTTCTTCCAACATTTCTTCTAAAGCGGACAAATCCAACTTGGCGGCGGGTTTTGCTTTTTTTACCGCGCCCGCAGCGCGTTTGGCGGTTTTCTGTTTGGTTGCGGCCATAGTTTTCTCCCTCGAGTAGCCCGGCAGGGGCTAGATTTTTAATAGTTTTTTTATTTCGCCCATTGTGGCGGCCAAATCGTACGGCTTGGGGATAAAATAATCCGCCCCGGCCTCGGTGGCGCGGTCGCGCGATTCGGCATCCGTCAAGGTGGACATAATCACCACCGGGATACGCCAGGTGGCATTGTCGGTTTTAAGCAGTTTGCATACGTCAAAACCGCTTAACTTGGGCAGCATTAAATCGAGCAAAATCAAATCGGGCTTGAGCTGTTTAGCCAGCTGCACGCCGGCCACGCCGTTATCGGCCCAGTGTGCGTCGATGTCTTCCACTTTCAGCGCCCCCACCAGCGCCGTACCCAATACCTTGGAATCTTCTATCAGCAGGACTTTTTTCATACTTAAATTTCTTCGCAATGGTCTTTATAGAGCAAAATAGCGTCCGCATATTCGCGCGCGTTGCGGATGACGGCGTTTACTTCGTCCTCCTCCAGCTTGCGCACCACTTTGGCCGGGACGCCCATTACCAACGAACCCGCGGGAATGTTTTTCCCCGCCGGCACCACGGCGCCCGCGCCGATAATGCAGTTGGGGCCGATTTCGCTCTCCATCACCACGGCATTCATTCCAATCAGGCAGTTGTCGCCTATTTTGCTTCCGTGCACCACCGCCCCGTGCCCTATGCTTACGCCGCTGCCAATCAGGCAAGGCGCATTATAGTTGACGTGGATGCAGGCGTTTTCCTGGATATTGGAATTATCCCCCACCACCACAGCGGCAATATCGCCGCGCAAAACGGCGCACGGCCAAACGGATACGTTTTCCCCCAGCGTCACGTCGCCAATTAGGACGGACGTTTTATGCAAATAGCAGCTGGGGCGCACGCTGGGCACTTGTTCGTTGATACGTTCTTTCACGGGGTAACTCCTTTGGGTAGTTTTTTCTTACGGGACGAGGGCGGCGACGACAGCTGCAGCCCCCAATAAATAAAAATGCTGATAATCCCGGGCAACACATAATAAACCACGCGGTAGATGAGCGTGGCCATTAAAGCGGAATCCCAGTCTATCCCCATTTGGGAATAGACGGCCGTCATGGCCAATTCCATGGCGCCCAACCCGCCGGGCAGAATGGGAATAAGCGTGGTGACCATCCCTACGGCAAAACCCGCCACCAATACGCCGGCGGTAATGTGTATGCCCACGGCGCGGAAGGCAAAATACAGCACCAACATCGTAAACAGCCAATCGGCACAAACGTAGACGATGGTCATCGTCAGTTTCTTTTTCTTTTTATGGATTAAATCGATTCCTTCGTCCAGCTGATCCATAAAAGCGTCGTACTTGCCTTTGGGAATAAGTGCGCGGAAAATGTGGTAAAGCACCTTGTTAATCAAACGGAATGTTTTGCGCAGCCATTTGGAACGCCATTCGTTGTTGAATAAAAACGCCGTAATCAGCACACATACGGCGCACATCGCTACAATCAGCAGGAAGTTTTTAACAATCTGCATTGTAGTAGCCGAAGAATTAAAGAACATCAAAACAGAGCCTTGCAAAATAATCACGGCCAGCACAAAATACAGCAAAACGGTAATTACAATACTGGCGGTTACGCACATTCCAAACGGCACGCGCCGGCGGTTTAGCAAATGCGCCCGCAGCGCAAACCCGCTTACCCCTAAGGAAGATACCACATAATTGACCGTGGTGGATACCAACGCTATGCCAATAGCGGCCCCTTTGCTTACGCGCCGGCCCATAATGCGCAGCACTTCGTAGAGGCTCATTCCCATAGACACATAAATCAATACCGAAGAAAGCAGTGAAAGAAATAAATAACGGGTGCTGACGCCCTGCCAGATTTTGACAAAGCTGTCCCGCGTCTGGTAAACCATCACAGCAATAATGCCGACGGATAAAATGGCTCCTAGAATATAGCACAGAATTTTCAGCGTTTTTTTCACACGCGTGCTCCGGGATAAAGTGATGAATAAATTATATAATTTATTTAGCAGGAAAAAGCATTTCTTTTTGCGGATTTTCCCGCCTGATTTTTCGTTTTTTTTTGATGAGGAAGGTTTTTAGTATGAAAAGCATCAAAGTCATCGGCGCCAAAGGCCACAACTTAAAAAACATCACCGTGGAGCTGCCCAAAGACAAGATGGTCGTCGTCACCGGGCTTTCGGGCTCGGGAAAAAGCTCGCTGGCGTTTGACACGATTTACGCCGAAGGCCAGCGCCGGTATGTGGAAAGTATGTCCGCCTATGCGCGGCAGTTTTTGGAACTGATGGAAAAGCCCGATGTAGAGCACATCGAAGGCCTTTCCCCCGCCATTTCCATTGAACAGCGCAACCCTTCCAAAAATCCGCGTTCCACCGTGGCCACCGTAACGGAAATTTACGATTACCTGCGCCTCTTGTTTGCGCGCGTGGGGCACCGCTTTTGCCCCCAGTGCGGGCGGGAAGTGCAATCCTGGAGCGTGCAGGGAATTGCACAGGACATTTTAAAAAAGTTTAACGAAAAAACCGTCTACATTTTATCCCCCGTCGTGCGCGGGCGCGCCGGCACGTACGAAGAATTATTCGCCAAATTTAAAAAAGAAGGCTACGTCAAAGCGCGCGTAAACGGCACCGTCATCACGCTGGACCACACCCCCACCCTGGAACGCTACAAAAAGCACACCATTGAATTAGTGGTGGACGAAATTTTTGTGGAAAAATTTGACCGCGAACGCTTGGTGGAAAGTTTGGAAGCCGCCTTAAAATACGCCAAAGGCCTTGTGCACGTGCTGGAAACGGAAGGAGATAAACCGCGCGAATTTACCTACAGTGAAGAAAACGCCTGCGCGCACTGCGGGATTGGGTTTTCGGAGCTGGAACCGCGCTTATTTTCGTTCAACTCCCCCTACGGGGCGTGCCCGGACTGCAACGGCCTGGGGCTTAAAATAGAAGTGGACGAAGACCTTGTCGTGCCGGACCCGTCGCTGTCCATTAACGAGGGCGCCATCGCCGCGTGGGACAACCCCGTCACCACGCGCACCCACCGCTGGAAAAACTCCTGGAGCGGGTATTATTACGACATTTTAAAACAAGTCTGCCGCCAGAACCACATCAATATGAACACGCCCTGGAACAAACTCTCCAAAGCCCAGCGCGATTTGCTGCTGTACGGCACGGGCGGGGCGAGTTATACGTCGCTCATTTCGGGCGGCGAGCAGGATTTTGAAGGCGTTATCACCAACCTAAAACGCCGCTACCAGGAAAGCGAAAGCGATTTTGTGAAAGAAGAAGTCTACACCCGCTTTATGCGCGAAGTCACCTGCCCCACCTGCCAAGGCAAACGCTTAAAACCCGAAGCCCTGGCCGTGCGCGTGGACGGCAAAAATATCCACGATATTACGGCGATGCAGGTATCGGCCGCCAAAGCGTTTTTTGAACAAATACACCTTTCGGATAAAGAAAAAATCATCGCCAAAGATGTGCTCAAAGAAATCCGCGCGCGGTTGGAATTTTTAAACAGCGTGGGGCTTTCCTACTTGACGCTGGAACGCAAAAGCCAAACGCTTTCCGGCGGCGAAGCCCAACGCATCCACCTGGCCACGCAAATCGGTTCGGGCTTGACGGGCGTGCTGTACGTGCTCGACGAGCCGACCATCGGGCTCCACTCGCGCGACAACGACCGCCTGATTGAAACGCTCAAAAACCTGCGCGATTTGGACAATACGCTTATCATCGTAGAGCACGACAAAGACACCATTTTAGCGTCCGACTATGTGGTGGAACTCGGCCCCGCCGCGGGCGAAAACGGCGGCCAGATTGTGGCCGCGGAACCGACGCCTAATTTTTTGCGGGATGAAAACTCCCTCACGGCCTCGTACCTAAACGGACGCAAAATGATTTTGCCGCGCGAAGAACTGCGCAAAGGCAACGGCAAATTTTTGGAAATTTTGGGCGCCAAACAGTTTAACTTAAAAAATATCGACGTCAAATTCCCCCTGGGCAAATTTATTTGCGTGACGGGCGTATCGGGTTCGGGCAAGAGCACGCTCATCCATCAAATTTTGTACAAAGCCCTCGCACAAAAATTCTACGGCGCCAAGGACGCCCCCGGCAAACACAAAGCCATCAAAGGGCTGGAAAATATAGACAAAGTCATCATCGTGGACCAAAGCCCCATCGGCAAAACGCCGCGCTCCAACCC
>CALUQD010000019.1 GCA_944322825.1 Candidatus Avelusimicrobium pullicaecorum | reverse complement strand
AAATAAAAAAGCGTTGCAAGCCGGGTATGACGCCGTGAAATAAGTGCGTTAAGCGAAGCGCGCAAGGCGATAAATTTAATCCCATGGAGCCGAAAGGCCCAGGGGATTTTAATGCATTTAAAAGGCCTAGTTTTTTAATGGGTCTTTGTGCCCTTGCGGTTACAGAAATAAAAAGTTAATTTATAAGTAACTTCTGTTTGAAGGAGATATGGTATGAAAAAACTATCAGTTCTGTTGCTGGCTACGGGTTTCCTGTATATGGCGGCAGGAAATGTGTTTGCGCAAGGGCGGTATATTTCGGTTGGGCAGGCCATTCGTTCGGGTGTGATGTTTAACGCTCAAAGAACTTCTCGTATTGCCGCACGGGAATTTTTCGCCAATCGCATTCCGTTGGCTGTTTCTCAATTTAAAACGCCGGAGGTCATCCGCACCAGTTTGATTGCCCACGGCGTGCAGGAAAGCTTGCGCACCTCCGAACAATATCGTGTCAATTTGGAAAAATTTTTAGAAATCAAAAAAGAGATGGATATCTTCTTGCGTTATCAATTACTTGAGCCGCAGCAAGTCAGTGCGGCGGAATTGAATTCCCTCTGGGCTGAGGCCAGCGAAGCGTTTTTCTGCTTGCAGCGGATGGAACGCATAGTGGGAGCGAGTGATCCGGGGGTTCATTTTGGCAAGCTGTATATCCAGCGGGTGATGGCCGCTTTAAAACCGAACTATATGGGAGGCTCTTTTAAAAAGGGTAATTTGCTGCCCCAAAAGTTTCGCTCGACGGAAACTTTTAATGTGAATAACTTTTTATTAAAAGATCCCAATGGCGTTTCTTTAACGATGAAGAACACCATGCCCGGCTCGGAAGGGTTCATCAAAGCAAAAGAAATGGCCGCGCAGCTGCCAGCAATGAAAGTGGCCGTATTAAACGATGACCCCGAAATTTTAGAGTGGGCCCGCGCCTGGGGCGCGCAAGGCTTTTTCGGAAAAGGCAGCCGTGTAGCGGTATTTGATTCGCTTACGAAATTGATGGAAAGAACCAAAGATGTAAAATATGATGTTATTCTGATGGATTATGTGCTGGATGACGGGCTTAGCGTGTTTATGATTGACCGCATCCGTATGGCTGGCGATAAATCTACCGTTATTTTGGTAAACAGCGCTTTGATGGATGACGAAGTGCCCGCCGAAGAATTGTTCGAGCACGGCGCGGATGGATTCATTTCCTCGGTAGGTTTCCGCGCGGATAACGGTGGTGCGCGCGTAGCCAATGCTTTGTATAACTATATGCAGCAGCACGGCCGCGAAGCGCTTACCCCGCATAAAAAATAATAGCCTACGGACGACTTTTTCCTCCAAAGGGAAGGCCTTAGCGCCTTCCCTATTTTTTGCAGCGGTATTGTGTTTGGCAAGCCCTTTCCCCCCAGGACCCCATAAAACTCACTTCCCAGCGGGAAATTTTATAACTCGTGCGGGAAAATACCCGCACTCAAACAATAAAATTTCTCGTCCGCTTGGAAGGCTTTTTATAGACGGGGCGAAAGGGCCGGCTAAACGGCAACAACCACGGCGACAACACAAGCGGAAAAAACTTCCTTTTTGAAGTATCGCGACATTTCAAAAGCAGTGTGGCTCCCGGAGTCGGGCTAACGGGCAAAGAGTGGGGAGGGGCGGCTCGTCTTTTGCAAAAACATTCACAATTGTTGTTCCCTTATGGCGTAAGCACCGTATTTGGCGAAACCCTGTCCGAGGCAGAGCCCCGCGGCCTGGAAGGCCTTGATTTGTTTTTTTTTTTTGATAAATTTTGGCTATGAGCAAAATTTATCAAAACTCCTACCCGGCGGGGGAAAACGCCGGATTTACGCTAATAGAGTTATTAGTAGTCGTTTTAATTATTGGCATACTGGCGGCGGTGGCGCTTCCGAAATACGAATTTGCGGTGGAAAAATCCCGCTCGGCTAATGCTATTTCGGTATTGCGCGCCATTAAAGACGCGGAAGAAGTTTATTATATGGCCAATGGAGAATACACCCATGATATGGATGATTTGGATATAGATGTTTCCCTTCCGGAAGGCTTTACGCTGATTTTGATGGAGGGAGGAATGGAAAAAGTACAAGCGCACCGCGCCACCAATTCTTTTGATTACGATATTGTTTTTGGCTTTGACCAGCGCAGCAACGGACTGGAAAGCATTTCATATTGCTTTGCCCCGTTAGATGCGGAAAAAAGCGACCGATTATGTGCGGGGTATGGCCCTATGTTTTATGCAGATGCATATGGCAGGCGTTACCGCATTAATTAGCGTTGGTTTTCTGCGGGTCGGGCGGCGTGAAACGTGCGGCCAGCCAGGTAAATAATAGGCCGGGTGCCGCCACACAGGTGCACAGCAGTACAGCGGTTTTAAGCCCCCACAAGTCCGACGCGTGCCCCACCAGCACGGGGGAAATCGCATCGCCCAAGGCGTGGATTAAAAAGATGTTTACGGCAAAGGCCATTGCGTGCACCTTGGGGTGGGTGGAAGAAACCAACGCCGCTGCAATCGGCCCCGTGGGCAGGAACAAACATACAATTGCCAGGCCAAAGCACACCAACGCCACAGAGGCAGAGGCCGCTTGTACGCCTACCAAGGCGGGAACCAAAATACCCGCAAAGGCAAGGCTGATTATCCAAAAATAAGATTTATTTGAATATGTCAGCAGTTTATCGGCCCCTTTCCCGCCCAAATACGTGCCGGCCGCTCCGCAAAGCACAACCAGCAAGCCGAATATCGTGCCCGCCTGGGCCACATCCAACCCCAAGTAGCGGTGCAGGTAGGTGGGCATCCAGGCGGAGAGTCCGCCCGTGATAAACGTCAGCATCGCGTGGGCCAGGCAGATAAATAAGAACGGTTTGTTGCAAAGCAGGGCGGCGTAATCTTTCCACCCGGGTTTTTCTGCCGTCGCTTGCTGTATGCGGCGTTCGTCTTTTAGACGGGTGAAGGCCAATACGCCCAATAACAGCCCGGGTACGCCCGCCAACAGGAAGGCCGCCCGCCAGCCCCAGTGCAGCCCTATTATCCCGCCCCATAAGTATCCCAGCGCACTGCCTATGGGCAACGCCAGTCCGAAAACCGCTAAAATAGAGGCGCGTTTTTCTTGGGGGTAATTTTCGGCCAAGAACGGCTGGGCAATGGTAGTGAACCCCGCCTCTCCCACGCCAATAAAGCTGCGTGCGCCCAGCAGGGAGGCGTAATTTCGGGCTCCGGCACAAGCCAAGGTGGCCAAACTCCAAATAAGTGCGCTGGCCCCAATCCATTTGTGGCGGGGGGTACGGTCGGCAAAGTAGCCCACCAACGGGGCGTAGCACATATAGATGAGCATAAATACGGACGCCAATGCCCCCAGCTGCAAGTCGGTAATATGCAAATCGGCCTGTAAAAGCGGAAAGACGGAATAGAGCACCTGCCGGTCTATGTAATTAAACAGGTTGAGGAGAAACAAAATCCAAAATAAAGTTTTTATTTTCATACCGGTTCGTCTGGAAATCTCTTTTATTTTAAAATAAAAGCTGGCAAACCTGCAAAAAAGAATTATACTGTTAAATAAAGGAACAAAGTTATATAATAAGATATTCGTGGAGGATTTATGCAAAAGGGCTTTACCTTAATTGAACTGTTGATTGTTATGGTGGTGGTGGGAATTTTGGTCAGCGTTTCTTTGCCCAAGTATTATGCTTCTATGGAGCGCGGGCGCTCGATGGAGGGTATCAGCAACTTGCGCGCGGCAAGCGATGCGGTAAACGCCAAGTATGTGTTAAACGGAAATTCCTATCCGAATTCTTTATCATCGACGAATTTACAGGATATTGCGGATTTAACCAAAAGCCAGTATTTTTCTGCGCCAGTCATTACCAGGGTGAGCAGCGTTTTTGTTGAGATTCAAATCGGTCGGTTGGATGGAACCTATGCCTTGCGTGCGAGAAACAGCCAGGGTTCTCTCCAGTATATCCAGTGCGGCGGCTCGGCTGATACGTGCTTAAACCTGGGGATGGAACTGTCCGACGGGATATATAAGATGGATTTTAGCAAATAAACCCATTTGCTTTAAAAACCCGCTCTTCGGAGCGGGTTTTTTGTCGGCTAAATTACTTGCCCAAACGGTTTTGCCGGAGGGCCTCAAACAATACAATGGCGGCAGATGAAGATAAATTCAGCGAGCGCACCGGTCCGGGCATTGGAATGGTAAACAGGCGGTGTTTGTAGCGTTCATAAAAGTCTTTCGGCAGTCCGCAGGACTCGGCCCCAAAGATGAGGAACGCATCGGGCGGGTAGGCGGCGTCCCAATACAAAGTTTTGCCTTTGGTGGATAAAAAGAACATCTGTTCTTCGGTAGGATGTTCGGCCTGCAGGAAGGCTTCCCAAGTGTCGTAGCGGCGGTAATCCAGGTTGGGCCAGTAGTCCAGGCCGGAGCGGCGGATTTCCTTAGAGGCGATTTTAAAGCCCAGTTTTCCCACCAAATGCAGGCGGGTGCCGGTGGCCACGCAGGAGCGGCCGATGTTGCCGGTGTTAAACGGGATTTCAGGGTTTATGAGTACAATGTTTAGCATACAATTCAAGGGCCTTTCGTACAAAACCGGCCGGAAAAAGGTGGGCTTGCTGGCAAGCAACACTTTCCGGCCGGGATGTTTGAAAAGCGAGCGTTTTTAGAAACGCCGACCGCTATTCTTCCCAGCGGATGAACAGCGGCGTGAGCACGTGGGGAATGTCGTTATTATACGGCAGGATGCGCAGGGCGTAATCTTGGCGGCCGCTGTTGAGCGGCGACATCGACACCTCGTACAAATACGCGTCCCCGTCTTTGCCGGTGCAGGCCATATCGATAGCGTCTTCTTTTACGATATCGCCCAATGTGCCGCGTTGGCCCAGGTACAGCTCCACCTGGATGTCTTCCGGCGCCAAATTACCCAATACCACGCGGGCTTTAAAGTTCACTTTATCGCCCATTAAAATGGCGGTTTCGGGCTGCGGGGTAATATCCGTTACGTTCACGCGGTACCAGTTGTCCGCAATTTTGCGCCGCCACGCGGCCACCGCTTCGGCTTTGCCGGGCTCGTTTAAAATAAGGCCGTAATCGTTGGCCGGGACGTAGAATTTTTCGTAGTATTCCTTGACCATCCGGTTCGTGTTGAAGAACGGGGCAATATGCTTGACGGATTCTTTCATCAGCGATACCCACGGCAACGAATACTCGGCGTTGTTTTCTTTAGCGTAATAGGCGGGGGCGATGTCCTGTTCGATTAAGTTATACAGCGCTTCGGATTCCACGGCGTCGCGTTCGGCGTCGGTTTTGTAATTTTCCGCTCCGCCGATAGACCAACCGAAATCGCACGGGCCTACTTCGTCCCACCAGCCGTCTAAGATAGACAGCGCCAACGCGCCGTTCAAGGCGGCTTTCATTCCGCTGGTGCCGCTGGCTTCCATCGGGCGGATGGGGTTATTGAGCCACACGTCCACGCCTTGCACCATATAGCGGGCGGTATTCATATTGTAGTCTTCCACGAAGACGATTTTGCCTTTAAAGCGCGGGTCGTTTTGCGTCAGGCTGACAATCATTTTGATAAATTCTTTGCCTGCCGTGTCGGCCGGGTGCGCTTTGCCGGCAAACACAAACTGCACCGGCCGCTGCGGGTTGTTGACGATTTTATCCAAGCGGTTCAAATCTTTAAACAACAGCGTGGCGCGTTTGTAAGTGGCAAAGCGGCGCGCAAAACCAATAGTCAGCAAATCGGGGCGCAGCACTTTGCTGGCTTTTTTGACGGTCATCACGTCCAACCCTTGGCGGGTGAGCTGGCGTTTGACGCGGCTGCGCACCATATCAATCAGTTTGTTTTTGCGGATGGTGTGCACGTTCCACAGTTCGGCGTCCGGGATATCGGAAATTTTGCTCCATATTTTTTCGTCGGACGGGTCCACTTCGCCGCGCTGGTCGTTGTTAAACAAGTATTTGCGGTACAGTTCGTTGAGTTCGTGCGAAATCCACGAAGAGCTGTGAATGCCGTTGGTGATGCTGGTGATCGGTACTTCGCTCACCGGCAGGCCGGGCCAGAGATTGTGCCACATTTCGCGGCTGACTTGCCCGTGCAGCTTAGCTACCCCGTTGCAGAAGGCCGACAGGCGCAGCGCCACCACCGTCATACAATAGGTGGTGGCTTCGGGGGTTTCTTTGCCCAGGGCTAAAAATTCATCCCAGGAAATCCCCATTTCCCGCGCGTAAAAATCCATATATTTGCGCACAAGAGCCGGGTCGAAATGTTCGTTGCCGGCGATGACGGGCGTATGCGTGGTGAATACGGAGGTGGCCCACACGATTTCGCGCGCTTGGGCGAAGGAAAGGTTCTTTTCCCGCATAATATCGATGATGCGCTGGAACAGCAGGAAGGCGCTGTGTCCTTCGTTGATGTGGTAAACCGTGGGGTGGATGCCCATGGCGTTTAGGGCTTTTACGCCGCCGATACCCAGGACGACTTCCTGGCGGATGCGGTTTTCGCGGTCGCCGCCGTAGAGCTTTTCGGTAATGGCGCGCTGGGCGGGGGTATTTTCCTGGAGGTTGGTATCCAATAAATAAAGCGAGGTGCGCCCCACGGGTACGCGCCAGATGCAGGCTTTGACGGTTTCCGTGCCCAGCGGGATGTCTACGGTGATTTCCTTGCCGTCTTTCATCACGCGTTCTACGGGCATATGGGCCCAGTCGTTATCGGGGTATTCTTCGTTCTGCCAGCCTTCGCGGTTGAGCACTTGCTGGACATAGCCCTGTTTGTAAAAAAGGCCGACCCCGATGATGGGCATACCCAAGTCGCTGGCGGATTTGATATGGTCGCCCGCGAGCATCCCTAAACCGCCCGAATAGATGGGCAGCCCTTCGCCGATACCGTATTCCATAGAGAAATACGCCGTTAAGAGGTTGCCGTTTTCGCGGCGGTTTTCGTGGTACCAGGTATGCTGGTTGTTTTTGTAATTATAATAGGCTTCTTTAACTTGGTTTAAATTGTTGACGAAGTTTTCGTCCTTGCTCAGTTCTTCCAGCCGTTTCTGCGGCACGCAGCCCAGGAACCATTTCGGGTTGCGTTTGGCGGCCGTCCAAAGTTTCGGGTCTACTTGCACGAAGAGCAAAATGGCCTGCCAGTTCCACGTGAACCACATATCATTGGCCAACTCTTCCAAAAATTTGATGTTTTCGGGCAGGTTGGGCTGTACGTTAAACGAATGGATTTTCATAAATTCTCCCCTGTATTTTTATATATAACAGATTATATAAAATTACTGCTTGGCTTGCCTTGTAAAAAGGGCGCAAAAAAGCCGCTTCCTTGGGGGAAGCGGCTTTTGGAAAAGCGTTGCTTACAGCACAACGGTTAAAATAATGAAGTACGCCACCATCACAGCGGCCCCCAATCCCACGGCGGCTTTGGCCCATTCTTTGCTCTTAATGCCCAGTTTGGACGCGCAAATGATGTTGGGAATGTTGCCGGGGATGAGCATTCCGCCGGAAACGATCAAACTCATCAGCAGGAAAGTAAGCGTGCGGGTTTGAATGTCGGGCGTGACTTCGATAGCGGCCAGGGTGGCGTTGTCCAACACGGCCGAAAGGGTGTTAATCCAGTACAGCCAGTTGGCCGACAAGTGCGAAATGGTCTGCATCGCAAGCGGTTTCAAGCCGTCGCCCAAGAAAACAAGCGCCATTACAAACAAATACACTTTGGCCGCGCGGACGACAATGCTTTTGACGGAATGTTCATCCGGGGTGCCGGCTTCGGCCGGTTTGGGGCCGGGGGCTCTTTGGATGGTTTTGTCGCGGATGGCGCTGGCCAGGCCGGACATAAACACAATCCCGCCTAATACGAACCAGCCCAGGTGGTCAATTAAAAAGAAGAAATCCGCGTTGTGCGGCTCGCCGGATAATTTCGACAATACCACCGTACCCAACGGCTCGCCGATGGACGTCAGCACGGCGCCCATTCCAATGGAAAAACACGCATACACGACCAGTTTTACACGTCCTTTGCGTTCCAAGGGGAGCATTACGGCCACTTCGGACAAAATCAGCGCCGCGATGATGGCGGTAATCAAGCTGGAAGTGATCCCCAGCAGGAACACAATCGCAAACATCGTCCAGCGCAGGCCCAGCACCTTTACCGCTTTTTGGGTGAGTTTTTGTATGCTTTTGTTAAATTTGCGGAATAACAACCCCGCCACCAGCACGGCCAGTGTAATTTTGATGGGGTCTTCCAAGGCGGTCAGCACCAAGTGCCCGCTCCATACCTTGGAAACGGTTACGGCAAAAGCGCCGCAGAGAAATAAAAACGCTTCCAAATTTTCTTCCACTTTATGCACGGTAAGCGGCAAAAACAGCACCACGGCAATCAGCAAAGAAAGAAGCGTCGTTTGCACGACGGAAAGTTCCATAGATGCCTCGTTGATATAAGATAGTCAGACAGTTCTGAGTAAGGCTATACTTTAATTATATAAAAATGCAGCGGGGAAGCGGCTTTTTACGGGGGAAAATAAATATGGTAAAATAAAACTAGAAGTCCCGTTCGTCTAGGGGTCCAGGACGCCGCCCTCTCAAGGCGGAGATCACGAGTTCGAATCTCGTACGGGACGTATTTCTCTTTTCACCCCGCGTCAAGCGGGGTTTTTTGTTGTGTTTTTGCCGGGAAATGAATTTATGTGTACTTTTTCCGGCGGGAAAAAGTACCAAAACGCGCGGCTGGGCGCGGTGTCGGACGCTAGAGCGCGACAGTACGGAAATCGTGTAGCTCCAGCAGTCGTGCTAACGGGAAATAGAAAGGGCGGCCAGGCTCTGGCCCGGCTCGCCTTTTGCGCGAGTATCTCCAACAAGTTGTTCCCTTTTTGTGTAAGCACCGTATTAGGCAACCCCCTTGGCCGGGGCCAAAAAGCCTGCCCCCGGCAAGGGGGTTGATTTGTTTTTTTTTTTTGATAAATTTTGCGTATGAGCAAAATTTATCAAAAATCCTACCCGGCGGGAAAAAACGCCGGTTTCACGCTAATAGAGCTGTTAGTAGTCGTTTTAATTATTGGTATTTTGGCGGCGGTGGCGTTGCCGCAATATCAAATGGCCGTATTAAAATCCCGCTTTGCTACGGTACGCACGGTGGCGGAAAATTTGAAAAAGGCCGAAGAAATCTATTATATGGCCAACGGCTATTACGAAGCCGATACCAATAAATTAGATATCGATTACAAAGGCGTTTGTTCGGGTAATGACGTTCTTAAGTGCGAGAATTATTTTTATGTGGATGTTTTAAGCGGTTCGGGGATTAGTACGACATTGGGGGCTAATTATATAGCTGTGTATTATTGCGGCGGTTTGGAGTGGGAAACTTGCCGCAATTCCAAGTGGGATTTTGTATATCAAGTATGGCTGGATAATTCTTCTTATCCCGGGGGGCGGACGTGCTCGGGACGTTCTGATTTAGGGGTCCAATTTTGCAAGATGATTAACGCCGCCTCATAACCTGCATAGTTAGACGAACCGGCCCGCTGAAAAGCGGGCCGGTTTTCGTTGGTTGGGAAAGCAGACTAAAAGCGCAGCGCGGCGTCCAATTTCAGCCCCCAGCCGTCCATCTGGCCGCCTTGCACAAAGCCCGCCAGCCGCGCCAATAATCCCTGGTCGGGGCGTTGATAATTAAGCCCCAAGCTCACGCGCCCGGTGCTGCCGCGCAGGGAAAGCCCGTCTATGCGGTGTCCTTCCACGTCGGCGGAGCCTTTCCCGTTAAATTCGTTCAGCCATTGTACTTTCATTTCCGGCGTAAAATAGCTAAACGCCAGGGCGCGGGGCGCATACGTGACGCCCACGGTGCTCAGCAAACTGTCGCTGGCGTGCAGGGAAACGGCTTCGCCTAAATTGTCGGTCAAGCTGTCCCCTTGGATATGCGTCCAGCGCAGGCGGGCTTCGGCTTGCATATCCTGCCAAAAGTCATATTGGGCCGACGCTTGCAGCGAGGTAAACACGCTTTCGTAATCAAACGAGGCGCCCGTTTCGGCGGAGCCGCCGTAGCTGGTTTCTTGCCAGCCCACGCGCGCGTCCGCCCCCAGCCGGAGGTTTTCCACGCCGTTCCACGCGCCGAATACGCCGCCCGCCCAGGAAGAAGCATAACTTTCCGCCCGGACCGGGTAGGTGTGATAGTCCCCATAAGCATAGCGGGCGTAAAAGCCGCCCAGCCAGTTGCCGGTTTTGGCGTACAAGCCGCCCAGCACGGTGGTGGCGTTAAGGTGTACGCCGCTGCCTGTTTCGTGGCGGGTTTCTTCGTAGCCGCTTTGCAGGAAAGAGCCGGTTTCCTGGTCGCTCTGCCAGGCGGCGCTGACGGCATCGGTCAGTAAATTATCCCCGGCGTTGGCCAACGCCAAGGCGGCCATACTCGTTTGGGCGTATGTTTTGGCCCGTGCGCTGGAAAATCCCCCCGAAAGCAACCAGCCGGTAAGCCCGCTGGACTGGGCCTGCGGCGTCAGCGAATAGGTATACACGCCGGAGTCGGCGGCGTGCAGGGTAAAGCTGGAATTTTCGTCCGGCGTTTGGATAATCACGCGGCCGTCCACGGCGTCCACGCCCTGCACGTACACTTCCCCTTGGGCTACGTCCTGGGCAAAAATCACGGACGTATCCGCCCCGGAGATGATATATGGCTTGTCAAACCCGCTTACATTTAACGCTTGGTCGCTTTGGAAATTCAGCAGTGTCAGCTGGTTGTTCCCGCCGTTGCCGCCATATACCGTGCCGTCCACACGGCTTTGGCCCGAAAGCGTGACGGTGTTGCTGCCGCCCTGCGCGGCGGACGCGGCGTATACGTCCCCTGTGACGGTGCTGTTTTGCAAAATCACTTCGTTTTGCGCGGCGGACGAATGGGTCCCTTCCGCCAACGCCCCGTACACGCTGCCCGTCACTTGCGTATCCGTCAGCCAGACGCGGTTTTGGTTGGCCGAAGTATAATCCCCTTGTGCGGCGCCGCCGTACACGTTGCCCGTCAAGGTGGAGGTATCCAAGTGCACCAGGTTGGACGAAGCGGACGAAAGCGTGTCGTCGGTTACGCCGTCCGGGTTGGTATCATCTTTTGTGGACACGAGGCCGCCGTAAACGGCGCCGGAAAGCTGGCTTTCGGCGGAGGAAACGATGTTGCCGTCCGCCTGGTAGCCAATAGATAAGTTTTGCTGTCCTTCGGCGGTAAGCGTTTGACGTTCGTGTTCGGCCCAGCCGCCCGCCAAGATAGCGGCCGTGACGGTGGAGTCCGTAATGTCAACCGTATTATTGTTGGCCCAGCCGCTGAAGTTTTTGGCCGCGGCCAGATGGGCCGAAGCGTTCCCGGCGGTGGACCCGGAGAGAGAAAGCGTATTGTTTTCCGCCGCGGTCTGCACGGTGTTCCAATCTACGGTCGTGTCGCTGGTTTGTACGCGGGCGTTGGAAATATGTGCCCCGTAAATACTGCCCTGTGCGGAAGAACCCCCGGCGAGAACCACTTGGTTGCCGTAGGCTTGCACACTGTGGCTTTGGGCGCCGTAGATGTTGCCCGTGGCGGAAGAATTATTGTAGAGGAGGACGCTGTTGTTGTTGGCGGTGTTTTCAATCGTATCCGGCTGGGCGCCCGAGTAAAAAATATCCTGCCCGAAGGAAACGCCGTATAAGTTGTCTGCGGAAGAACCCACAAGCGTGATGCGGTTGCCGTTGGTGGCCAGCCCGCCGTACGCGCCGATGGCGTCGTTGATTTGCGAAGAAGTAACCGTAATCGTATTGTTGTTGACGGTCAACGGGTCCTGTATGGTGGTGTTCCAGTTGGCCCCCAAGCTGCCGGCGCCCGTAATCAGGCCCGTCACTTGGGCGTTGGTAACGGTAACGGAGTTATCGTGCAAATGGGTTTCTTCCAAATACGGGGAATAGGCTCCCATTAAGTTGTTGCCGATAACGCTTCCGTTGCCCGAAACACTGATTTGGTTGCCACTGGCTTCGCCGTTGGCTACAATACCGCCGTGGGTGGTGTAGAGGGACGATTCCGGGGCGATGTTTCCCGCGGTTTGCACCGAATCGGAAACCATACTGGAAAGGACATAAATGCCGTTGCCTTGGTCGTCGTAGCGGTGTTCGGCCTGGTAGGAAGAAAGCGTCGTCATATCCTGCAGGGCGGCGCCTTCGTTTACTTTCGATTGAGTAATGTTTATTATATTTCCATTGGCTTGCGTGCCGAAAGTGGATTGGCCGCCCACAATGTTGCGGTTGACGGTGGAATCCGTAATTTCCACGCGGTTTTGGTTGGCCGTTTCTTCCACCGCCCAGCCGCCGACCACCTGGGAGTTGTGCACGGGGCTGTTGTTATCCTGGATGGTGCTGTTGGTGATGACGACGACGTTTCTGTCGGCGTTTTGCTGTCCGTGCCCGGCAACGATTGGTTCCAACCCGGCCACCGTTTGCCCGTCATACGTCAGCGTGTTGTTGCTGTCGTTATCGGGCAGGGCGGCTGCCGGCAGGGCCCACAACGACAGAAAGACTGCTAAACAAAGGTATTTTTTCATAGCGTTCTCCTGGGTAATGCCCTATTATAAGTTTTATTTTTTCCCCCGGATAGAGGGAAAAAATGGTTAGTTTCCGTTCGCGTGGGGGGAACCCTTTTGCGCGGGGAAACCCAATGCCCGGCGCGGCGTAAAATGGTAAAATATAAGTAATCATTCCGTTTTATCATCCGTCCCAAGGAGTTATCAGCTATGGAAATTGGTATCGTCGGCCTGCCCAACGTAGGCAAATCCACCCTTTTTAACGCGCTTACTTGCGCGGGTGCGGAAGCAAGCAACTACCCGTTCTGCACCATTGAGCCCAATGTCGGCATTGTGCCGATACCGGATAAACGGCTGGATAAGCTGTTTGAAATGTTCAAACCACCCAAGAAAACCGCCGCTTTTATCAAATTTGTGGATATTGCGGGTATCGTCAAAGGCGCCAGCCAGGGCGAAGGCTTGGGCAACAAATTTTTAGCCAACATCCGCGAAGTGGACGCGATTATCCACGTCGTGCGTTTGTTTGAGGACGAAAACGTCACCCACGTGATGAACTCCGTAGACCCCTTGCGCGATATTGAAATCATCAATACCGAACTGATGCTGGCCGACCTGGAAACCGCCACCAAAGTGTGCGACCGTCTGGGCTCCAACGCCAAAAGCGGCAAGAAGGACGCGGTGGCCGCGTGGGAGCGGATGAAAGAAATCAAAGCCGCGCTGGAAAACGGCAAACCGGTCAGCTCGCTGGGGCTGGAGCCGGAAGAACTGAAAGATTACCAATTTTTAACCGCCAAACCCGTGCTGTATGTGGGCAACAATTCCGAAAAACGCAACGTGGAAAACGCCGAAAAAGTGGCCAAATACGCCCAAGAAAACGGCGCCGGTTTTGTGGAACTGTGCGTGAAGTTCGAAGCCGACATCGCCGAATTTTCCGAAGAAGAAAAGAAAGCCTTCCTGGCCGAAACCGGGAGCGACTACACCGGGCTTGAAAAAATCGTGCGCGAAGGGATGAAACTCTTAAACCTGTGCACCTATTTTACCGCCGGCGAAGAAGTGGAAGTGCGCAGTTGGCTGATTCCCGTGGGGTGCACGGCGCCGCAGGCGGCGGGCAAAATTCACAGCGATTTTGAAAAAGGCTTCATCCGCGCCGATGTGTACACCTTTGACGACCTGGCCAAATACGGCAGCGAAAAAGCCCTCCGCGAACACGGTTTAATCCGCTCCGAAGGAAAAGACTATATCGTAAAGGACGGCGACGTTTGCCTGTTTAAAATCAATGCCTAAGATTACGTGCAAACATTTCGGCCAATGCGGCGGCTGTGCGTTATTGAACCTGTCCTACGAAGAACAGGTGGCCCAAAAGCGCGCCAAATTGCAGCAAACGCTCCAGGATTTTTGGACGGGCGACCTCCCGGTGACGGTGACGGACGACCCTAAAAACTTCCGCAACAAAGTGGAGCTGGGGTTTTGCCACCAAGTCAAATGGCGCGACGATTACGACAAAAAGGACCCCGCCAACAAAACCCGCCCGCTGGAATTTGAAAATGCGCTCGGTTTTAAATTAAAAGGCCGCTGGGACCGCGCCGTAGATATTGATGAATGTGCGCTTTTTAACGATAAATTAATCCCGCTCTTGCAAGCCATCCGCACGTGGGCCAAAACCGAAAATTTGGAATACTACGACCAGCGCAAACACACCGGCGTACTGCGCCATTTGCTGGTGCGCGAAGGCAAAAACACCGGCGAAGAAATTGTGGTGCTGTTTGTGACGGACGACTTTAACGAAAAAACGTTTGTGCAAACGGTGCAAAGCGTCCTGCCTAAGGCCCACATTATGGCGGCCGTCAATACGGGGCTGGCCGATACGGCCGCGCCCGAATCCCTGCGGGTGCTCAAAGGCAAAGACCATATTTTTGAAAAAATCTTTTTAACGGGAGCCGACGGAAAAACCGAGCGCGAAGTGACGTTTAAACTTTCCCCGCAGTCGTTTTTCCAAACCAACACGCGCACCGCGCAAAAAATGTATTCCCGCGTGCGGGCGGTGGTCAAAAAGCTGGCGCCCAAACGCATTTACGACTTGTACGGCGGCGCGGGCAGTTTTTCGCTCTCGTGCGCCGACCTGTGCGAAAAAAGCATCTGTGTGGAAAGCGTAGCCCCCGCCGTGTACAACGGGATTGAAAACGCCAAAATAAACGGCGTAAATAATGTGCAGTTTTTCTGCTCCAAAGTGGAAGATTTCGTCAAACAGCAGCCGATTGAACGCAAAAACGCACTGATTATTTTGGACCCGCCCCGCGGCGGAATGCACCCCAAAGCGGCCAAAGCGGTGGCCGAATCGGGCGTGGAAAACGTGCTGTATATTTCCTGCAACCCCGTCACGCTGGCGGCGGATTTAAAAATCCTTACGCCGCATTACGATATTTTGCACGTTGAAGCATTTGATTTTTTCCCGCACAGCGAACACATCGAAACATTCGTGCAGTTAAAATTAAAAAAATAAGGAGAAAATATGGAAAAAGCCGGTTTTTGGAAATTATGCCTTGCCTATGTGATAGATTCCGTAGTCACTTTTATTGGGGGAGTTGTATTGGGAGCGTTGATTGGACTTGTACTCGGTTTTTTGTTGGGGCTGATGGGCGCGCCGGTGGAAACGATAACCGGAATTTGTTTTTTGGCGGGTTCCTTGGCAGGGTATTTGTTAAACATCGCCTATTTTTCGGCTTTGGAAGCAACGACAGGCGCTTCGCTCGGTAAAAGAGTGATGGGCATTAAAGTATACAAGGCGTAATTATGGACTTGCAAGACGCTTTAAAATCTTTAAACCCTCAACAGTTAGAAGCCGTCAATTACGACGGCGGCCCGTGCTTAATCGTGGCCGGCGCCGGTACCGGCAAAACCAAAACACTGACGACCAAAATCGCCAAACTGATTGCGGACGGCTACCATCCGGCCCGCATTTTGGCCGTTACGTTTACCAACAAAGCCGCCCAGGAAATGCGCGAACGTGTGGAAGCCCTGGAGCCCGGCTGCGGCCGCCGCGTGTGGATACACACGTTCCACTCGTTTGGCGTGCGTATTTTGCGCCAAAATGCCGAAGCGTTGGGCCTCTCGCGCGATTTTGCCATCTATGACGATTCCGACCAAAAGAAAGTCGTCAGCTTGATTTTAGAGCAAATGGGCATTAAAGACCCGAAGAAAGAAATCAACCAAATCGTCAGCTTGATTTCCCGCGCCAAGGACGATATGGTCACGCCTGACACGATGATGCAAAGCGCCACCGCCAGCGGATTGGATTTTAAAATCCGCGCGGCCGAAGTCTACCGCCGTTACGAGCAAAAACTAAAAGAGTCGGGCGCGCTGGACTTTGGCGATTTACTCGTAAAAACCGTGGTGCTCCTGCGCGACCACGAAGACATCCGCGCCTATTACCAGGATTTTTTCCAATATATTTTGGTGGACGAATACCAGGACACCAACCATACCCAATACTTAATCACCAAAATGCTGGCGGCCAAACACCGCAAACTGTGCGTGGTGGGGGACCCGGACCAGAGCATTTATTCCTGGCGTGGGGCGAACATCCGCAACATTTTGGAGTTTGAAAAAGATTTCCAAGACGCCAAAGTCATTACGCTGGAGCAAAACTACCGTTCCACCAAAGCCATTTTGGACGCGTCCAACCGGTTAATTACCAAAAACAAAAAGCGTAAAGAAAAAAACCTTTTTACCGATAAATCCCAAGGCGACCCTATTGAAGTGCGCGAACTGGTAAGCGAAGGCGACGAAGCGCGCTGGGTCAGCCAGAACATTAAAGCGTTGGTGGACGAAGGCGCCAGCTTAAAAGAGATAGCTGTTTTCTACCGTACCAACGCGCAGAGCCGCAGTTTTGAAGAATCTTTCCGCCGGTATCAAATCCCGTACCGCTTGGTGGGTACGGTGAAATTCTATGACCGTAAAGAAATTAAAGACATTATGTGCTACGCGCGCATACTGGTCAACCCGGCCGATAACGTCAGCTTGCTGCGCATTATCAATACGCCCACCCGCGGTTTGGGCAAAGTGGCGCAGGACCGTTTATTGGCCTATGCGGACGAAAAACACCTTTCGCTTTACGAAGCCCTTAAAAATGCCGCCTATGTGCCGGGGTTAAGTTCCGCGGCGTGCAAAGCGGCCGTCAAGCTGGTGCAGCTGTTTGAAAGCTGGCGCGGCGATATGTTATTGACGGACCCGGCGGATATTTTCCATAAAATTTTGGTGGAATCGGGCTATGAAGACGCCGTCAAAGCCGAAATGGAAAAAGACCCCGAGGCCGAAAGCCGCTATCAAAACTTACAAGAATTAATCAGTGCCGTAAAAGATTACGAAACCGGTTGTCATCGAAATGAGAAAGAACCGTCCGTGGCGGATTTTTTGCAGGAAGTGTCTTTGCTGTCGGGTGAGGATGATTCGCAGGCGGACGAAAACGGCGCCGTCACGCTGATGACCGTCCACCTGGCCAAAGGGCTGGAATTTAACGACGTGTTTGTAACCGGGTTGGAAGAAAACCTGTTCCCCATCGGGCGCGACAACGAGGACGACTTGGAAGAAGAACGCCGCCTCTGCTACGTGGCGATGACCCGCGCCCGCGAAAAACTCTATTTAACCTACGCGCGCACCCGCCGCAAATTTGGCCAACTGCAGGATGCCCTCCCGTCGCGGTTTTTGTTTGAAAGCGGACTGTTGGACGAGAACGAAGTGCAGGAAACCCACGTCCAGCCGCGCTACACCGACTACCGTTCCAAATACGGTTTGTACGGCGCGGGCGCCGGCGGTTCCTATTCGGGCGGACATTACGGCGGCGGTTATGCGCGCGGCAAAAACAATTTCGGCGCCAACCGCTACCAAACGTTTGAAGGCTACGCCTCCAAGAGCCGCTTTCAAAAACGCTACGACGAGGACGGCTACGAAATCCAGGAAGACGACGATTTGGATTATACGTCTTCTTCGTATGGCCGGTCTTCCGGGCTGGGGTCTTTGTATGCGCGGCCGGCTGTTTCCAAACCCGTCCCGGCTTCCGCTCCGTCGGCGGATGGGAATGCGGAAAACGCGCCTTCCCCAAAAGAGGGGGAACCCGTGGTGGGGGGACTGGTCAAACACGGCGTGTTTGGGCAAGGCAAAATTGTGGCCGTGGCCGGCTCGGGCGACAGCGCCAAAATTACGGTGCTTTTTGGCAACGGCGTGCGGCGTACGTTTATGCTCAAGTTCGCCCCGCTGGAATTGCTGTAGCGTCCGTCTGTTTATTTTAAAACGGGTCTTGGCCGAAAGGTCTTGACTCGTTTTTTTTTTTTGATAAATTTTGCATATGAACAAAATTTATCAAAAAAACCTTTTTCGGCGGGGAAAAACGCCGCAAAACGCCGGATTTACGCTAATAGAGCTATTAGTGGTCGTTTTAATCATTGGTATTTTGGCGGCGGTGGCGTTGCCGCAATACCAATTGGCAGTGGATAAATCGCGCGTGATGACAATGATTCAAATGGCTGCGGATATCCGCCAAGCGCAGGAAATTTATTATATGGCCAACGGTACGTATACAATTAACCTGGCGGACTTGGATGTGGATTATTCTTCGGCGTGTTCTATCCTTTCTAACGACTCTTCCCAAACAGTTTGCCGTGACGGAAAAATAGACAATATTAAAGGAAGCGTATCAGTCGGGGGAGAGTCCAATCAAGTGCAGGTAATGTTTTGTCCTGGGAGAGATTGCACCAACAACCGTATAGCCAATATATATGTATTTTTTGCCAATTCTTCTAATCCCAACGAAATTACGTGTACCGGTTTGACCGAGCGTGGCACGCGGCTGTGCAAAGCGCTTCATTTTTAACATTTGCCGAATGAAAAAAGCCCCGGGCTGCCCCGGGGCTTTTTGGCGTTGAAAGCAACTTAAGCGGCGGCTAGCATTGCCGTTAAGAAGGCGATAATCGTGCCGCCAAAGAAAATAATGAACAGCAGCGGTACTACGGCGATGATAATCGTCAGCCAGCCGCAAAAACCGGCCCACCAGGCTACCCGCTGGGCTTCTTCCATGCGGTCATCCCGCGTCCAATCCTGCGCCCGCAGTGATAAAATCAGCGCCGCCAGGGCAATCGGTATGGTAAAAAATCCCGTAAAGCACGATAAAATCACCGCAATAATGGACAGCGTAAAATGACTGTTGAGGTATGCCCCGCCGTTAAGGTTGTTGCGGTAGTCGTCGCGTTTTTGGCTTTGCGACGGTTCTTTCTGTTTGGTTTCTTCCGTCATAATATCCCCCTGCCGAAGGCGTTTTGTCCGCCGGAAATACTGCGCGGGCGGAATGGTAGCCAAACGGCCCCATTATTATATAAAATATACTTTCAGAGGGAGTATTTTATTTATGGAAATAACTAAAAAAGACGTAGAACTGGCCGCCAAACTTGCCAAAATGCAAGTAAGCGATCGGGAAGCTGCTATTTACCAAGAACAGCTGGAAGCCCTGTTTAAATGGGTGGCGGAATTAGCCGCCGTAAATACGGATTCCGTCCGGCTGACCAACGTAAACCATTGTGCGCATATGCGCCCCGACGTGGCTGTGAGCAATCCGGCCCTCGCCGCCGAACTGCGCGGCGCGTTTGACCAGGAACAGGACCAGTGCGCCAAGGTAAAGAAGGTATTGTAAAATGATGACCGCTTTGGAAATTGTAAAAGCCGTTTCGTCCGGTGAACAGACCGCCGAACAGATTACCCGCCAGTCTTTGGCTAAAATTGCGGAATTAAATCCCGCTATTAATGCTTTTGTGGAAGTGTTTGAGACCGACGCCCTGGCCCGCGCCCAAGAAATAGATGCCAAGCGCGCCCGCGGCGAAAAATTGGGCGCTTTAGCCGGCGTGCCGGTGGCTATTAAAGACAACATTTTGTACAAAGGCCACAAAGCCACCTGCTGTTCCAAAATGTTGGAAAATTACGTAGCTTCGTACACGTCTACCGTAGTGGAAAAACTGCTGGCGGCGGACGCGGTGATTATCGGCCGCGCCAATATGGACGAATTTGCGATGGGCAGTACGAACCAAACTTCCGTGTATGGCCCGGTGAAAAACCCGGCCAATTTGGAATGCGTCCCCGGCGGTTCTTCCGGCGGCAGTGCGGCGGCCGTGGCGGCCGGAATGGTGCCGGTGGCTTTGGGAACCGATACGGGCGGTTCGGTGCGCCAGCCGGCGGGTTTTTGCGGTGTAGTGGGCATTAAGCCGGGCTACGGGCGTATTTCGCGCTACGGTGTGATTTCCTTTGCCTCGAGCGCCGACCAAGTGGGCGTTTTATCCCGCACGGTGGCCGATTCGGCCAAAGTGTTGGAAGTAATTGCCGGGAAAGATGTGCACGATTCTACTTCGTTGGATGCACCTGTGCCCGCCTATGACCAATTGTTTACGGAGGGCTTAAAAGGCGTCAAAGTAGGGCTTCCTAAAGGATTTTTGGACGGCTTAGGCCAAGATATCAAAGATAAAATGCACCAGGCGGCCGAACACCTGAAAGCCTTGGGCGCGGAACTGGTGGAAGTGGATGTTCCGTATGCCAAATACGCGGCGCCGTGCTACTACATCATCACCAGCGCCGAAGCCAGCTCCAACCTGGGCCGCTACGACGGCATCCGCTATGGCTACGCCGATAACGAAGCCAAGGATTTAAACGCCTATTACGAAGGCTCCCGCGCTCCGTTTGGGCTGGAAGTCAAAAAGCGGTTGATTATCGGCACTTATGCGCTGACGTCGGAACGGTACGAAGAATGCTTTTTAAAAGCGATGAAAGTGCGCGAACTCATCCGCGACGATTTTAAAAAAGCGTTTGAAAAAGTGGACGTACTGTTGACGCCCACCTCGCCCACGACGGCCTTTAAATTGGGCCAGCACAGCGAGGACCCGCTTGCCCTGTACCTGGCTGATCTGTACACCTGCCAGGGCAACATCGGCGGATTGGCGGGCATCAGCGTGCCGTTTGGCAAAGATGCCAAAGGCCTGCCCATTGGCGTGCAGTTTTACGGACCTATTTTGAAAGAGGAAAAAATCCTCAACGCGGCGTATAACTTAGAGAAAAGCATATGATCGTTTCCGAATTTTCGTGCGGCGGCGTGATTTTGGACGGGCGGAAAGTGTTGCTCGTGCAAGTCAAAAATATGAAGGGGAAAAAGATTTGGACCTTCCCCAAAGGCCATATTGAACCGGGTGAAACACCCCGTCAGGCCGCCCTGCGCGAAGTGCTGGAAGAAACCGGCTACAAAGCTGTTATCGTCCGGCCGATGATTCGGGTGAAATATGCGTTTACGTTTCAGGGCAATTACGTCAAAAAAATGGTCCAGTGGTATTTGATGAAAAAACTGGGCCGCATCGGCAAGCACGACGCTTCCGAAATTTTGGCCATTCGTTGGGTTTCGCTGGTAAAAGCGCGCGAACTCGTGCAATATCCCAGCGATATCCGGCTGGTGGATATGCTGCTGGCTTCCCTGCATATAGAACCGGCCGAGGAACCTGAAGCCGATATGCCGGAAGAATAGGGGCAATAACCGTATAGTAATTTGTACCCGCGGGGGCTTTGCGCCCCCGCGGCTTTTTGTATGGCGCAAACGCGGTGGGGTGGAAATAGTGTGGCAGTGGGTAAAGGAAAGGGAGGGTAGGCGCAGGGCCTTTGCGCGAGTATCCTCAACAAGTTGTTCCCTTCTTGTGTAAGTCCCGTATTTTGCAAGACTTTGTCCGAGGCAGAGCTCCCGGGCCTGGAAGGCCGTTGCGTAAGAGCGCGACATTCCGAAAGCAGTGTGGTCCCAGGAGTCGTGTTAACGGGTAAAGGAAAGGGAGGCCCGCCTCTGGCCCTTGATTTGTTTTTTTTTTTTGATAAATTTTGGCTATGACCAAAATTTATCAAAACTCCTACCCGGCGGGGGAAAACGCCGGATTCACGCTAATAGAGCTGTTAGTAGTCGTTTTAATTATCGGCATCTTGGCGGCGGTGGCGTTGCCGCAGTACCAAGTGGCGGTAGCTAAAAGCCGGTTAGCGGCTGTGATTCCAACTGTAAAAAGTTTATCTACTGCGTTGGAAATGTATTATATGGCCAACGGGGCTTATCCGCCCAATGGGTACGATATTGGCTTTGATGTGGACCTTCCCGCCAGTTGCAGCGCAACAAATACAACGGTCAACGTCACTTGTTCCAATGGAATGATATTCGATATTATGGATTATTCTACGGGTACCGTATTCGGCGGAAACAAAAATGTGAAATTGGGGTATGTAATTTGGCTGACCAATTCCCCGCGCCCGGGGCTGCATCAATGCTTGGCTGTATCATCTGATGTTACGGCCAATAAGGTATGCAAAAGTATGGGCGGCGTGGTGAGCAAGGGTCAAAATACATCCTTTTTTGCTGACACAATGAAAGAGGCGATCACTCATTACGATTTGCCCTAATACGGGCGCAGAACAGGCCTTTTCTGGTATGGAATAAAAACCCCGGCTTGCGGCTTGGGGTTTTGAGGAGTAACGGATTTAGCATAAAAAACCCCGCCCAAAAGGCGGGGTTTTTGCGGTAGTAAAATACTTATTGGATACCGTTCATCCATTTGATAACGAACTTTTTGATGGACAGCAAGATGAGTCCGCCGCACACCGGCATAACGACCAGCCACGTAAAGAACTGGATGTTGCTGATGTGCCCGAAATAACCGGAGTAGAAACCGGCGGTAAAGTTCGCCAAGGCGTTGGCCAGGAACCAGGTGCCCATTAACAGCGACGCGAATTTAAGCGGCGCCAATTTGGTGACCAACGACAGCCCCACCGGGGACAAGCACAGCTCGCCCATCGTGTGGAACATATACGCGAACACCAGCCAGAAAATACCCACTTTCGCGCCGGTGGTTTGCAATACATAGGACGCGGCTACCAGGATTAAGAACCCAAACGCCAGCGACATAAACGCCCACACAAACTTAGCCGGGGTGGAAGGTTCCATCCCTTTTTTTGCCAGTTTCAGCCACAGTTTGGAGAACAAAGGCGCGAACAGGATGATGAACATCGGGTTGACGCTTTGGAACCAGGAAGTCGGCATTTCCCAACCGAAGATGAAGCGGTCGGTGAATTTTTCGGCGAAGATCGTCAGCGAAGCGCCGGCCTGTTCAAACGCGGACCAGAAGAAAATGCTGAAAAACGCCATAATAAAGATGACGGCGATGCGTTGTTTTTCTTCGGTGGTTAACGGAGCGTTGGGGTGTTCCAATTTTTCTTGTTTGGTCAGTTTTTTAGGTTTTTTGCCTTGACCTTGCAGGTATTTGTCTTTGGCCCAGATAAAGATTACTAAGCCGATAATCATCCCAAACCCGGCGGTGGCAAAGCCCCAGCCAAAACCGATTTTTTCAGCCAGCGTGCCCGCTACGAAGTTGCAGATAAACGCGCCCAGGTTGATACCCATATAGAAAATGGTGAACCCGGCGTCGCGGCGAGGGTCGTTGGTTTCGTACAATTCCCCGACGATGGTGGAAATGTTCGGTTTAAAAAGGCCGTTGCCTAACACCAGCAGGAAAAGCCCGGTGTACAGGAAGGACAGCGTCGGGTTGGAGGCGATGGCAAATTGGCCCAAAGCAATCAAAATACCGCCCACGATAATAGCGCGTCTTTGGCCCCAAAAGCGGTCGGCGATATAGCCGCCCAACAAGGGGCTGAGGTAGATAAGGCTGGTTACTGCGCCGTAAATTTTACTGGCGTGAGATTCCGAAAACTGCATGACTTTAATCAAATACAGCACGAG
>CALUQD010000018.1 GCA_944322825.1 Candidatus Avelusimicrobium pullicaecorum | reverse complement strand
ATCATCGTATTAATGGCGCCCGTGCGTTCGATAATCGTAAACAGCGCGCCGACTACCAAAATAAACGCGATGATTTCCGCACATTGGGTGAAGCCTTCTACGGGGGCGGACAAAATATCCCCAATGCCTTGGGGGGCTTTGTCCACGCTGTGGTAGGAACCGGCTACTGCATAAGTGCGGCCGTCCGCTTCTACTCGGTCGTATTGGCCGGAGGGGACGATCCACGTCAGCGCGGCCACAAACACCATAATGGAGAACACCAAAAAATAGGTGTTGCACAGCATTTTTTTCATTTAATTTTGTTTTCCTCTTTTCGGTACAGCATATTTTTTGCTAATTGCATAAAAAGCGTCCCGCCGGCTCAAACAAGGGCTTTTCTGCCCAAAAATGCGGCGGGACGCAAAAAATTATTGCCACTTCATTAAATACGGCGGAATCAACAGCGCAAACGACAGCAAATACATTACCACTAACAGCGGAAGCATCCATTTAAGCCATTTGGGGTAAGCAATGCGCGCAAACCCGATGGCCGCAATGGTGACGGGGTCCGTCGGAATTACCATATTCATCCAGCTGCCGCCCAATTGGAAGGCCAACACCATCGTCTGACGCGTGATGCCGATCAAATCCGCCAGCGGGGCCAAAATGGGCATTGTCAGCACGGCTTTGCCGGAACCCGAAGGGATAAAAAAGTCGATGACGGTTTGCAGCATCATCGCCGCCCACGAGGCGCATACCGGGTGCAGCTTGCTGATGCCGGCGGACATCCAGTTGAGCATTGTATCCAAAATGTGGCCGTTGTTGGCGATAATCACAATCGCCTGTGCAAAGCACAAAAGCATTGCAATTTCGGCCATACCGCGCACACCGTCAAAGAAAGCGTCCGTAAATTTTTGCATACTCATTTTGCCCAGGAACCCGCACAGAAACCCCACTCCCAAAAATAATGCGGCGATTTCCGTGATGTACCAGCCGGTTTCTTCCAGGTGGAGCATTTCCATCAAGTCTACGCCCCACAGCCCTTTAATCATACTGCACAGCTGCGGTTTGAGTACGCCCGCAATCAGCGTCAGCATTCCCAGGCCAAAAGCCGCCAGCACCCATTTTTGGCGGCGGGTCATACGGGTTTCTTCTTTATTGAGTTTTAACTCTTTGCGTTTTTCGATATCAAATTCGTAGGTTAAACTTTTAGTCGGGTCTTTGCGGATTTTGCGTGCATATACGCTCAGCCACGTAATGACGACCGTGGTGCAGATCATCCAAATAATAAACCGATACCCGATTCCCGAATAAAGCGGCACTTGAGCAATGCCTTGGGCAATGCCCACTGTAAACGGGTTCGTAAACGCCGCGGCAAAGCCGACGCCCGCCCCGATGAAGGGAATAGCGGTGCCGAGCGCGGAGTCGTACCCCAACGACAACGCCAGCGGAATAAAAATAGGGATAAAAATCAGCGCTTCTTCGCACATACCAAAAGTAGCGCCGCACAGCGAAAATACAATAATCCCCAGCGGAATAAACAAAAAACGCAAGTGGGGCTTACGTTGAAAGAAATTGCTTGCCGCCTGAATGCCCGCGGCAATGGCGCCCGTTTTTTCCACCACGGCCAGTACACCGCCGATGATGAGCAGGAACACGATGACTTCCGCCGTGTTGGAAAACCCCTGCACCGGGGCTTTTAATAAATCAAACAATCCTTGCGGATTGGCCGCAACGGGGTGGTACGTTCCGGCGACAACGACCTGGCGGCCGTCTACGTCCATTTTGTCATAAGCGCCGGAGGGGACAATCCACGTCAGCGCGGCCACGATTACCAAAATGGATAAAATAATGGCAAACGTGTTGAGTTTGATTTTGGACAGAATTTTAGACATTTCCTTTCTAAATTTCCTCTGTATTTTTAGAATAGATAACAAATTATTATTTTACTAAATAACACTCTTTTATAGGAATCTTTTTATATTTTTTTGTGATTTTTTCAAGGGGGCCTGTTGCACCCGGCCGCTATTTTATATACTTTTACTATATGCTCTATATCGTTCCTACACCTATCGGCAATTTGCAGGATATTACCCTTCGCGCGCTGGAAGTGCTTAAAAATGCCGACGCCGTTTTGTGCGAGGATACACGCCGCACCCAGATTTTGCTGTCGCATTTTGGCATTTCCAAACCGACGTACCGCTATAACGAGAATGACGAACGTTCCGTAGCGCGCTGTTTGGAAGCGCTCAAAGGCGGCAAAACGTGTGCCTTGGTGTCGGACTGTGGCACCCCGTGTATTTCGGACCCGGGATGGAAGCTGGTCAAACAAGCCGTGTCGGCGGGGATTAAAGTATCGTCTTTGCCGGGGCCCAGCGCGGTGGCGTGCGCCTTGGCCGGGGCTGGGATTACGGGCGGCGCATTCACTTTTTTGGGTTTTTTACCGCGCAAAGCCGGCAAAGCCGCCAAACTTATTTCATCGGCCTATGCTTTAAACCACCCGGTGGTGATTTACGAATCCCCTTACCGCGTGGTGAAGATGCTGGAACTGATTGCCAAAACATTGGGAGCGGATACCCCGGTGATTGCGGCGCGGGAACTTTCTAAAGTATACGAAGAATGGCTGCGCGGCACGGCTGCGGGGCTGGCGCAGCAGCTGGGAAAGAAAAACAAAGTGCAGGGCGAATTTGTGTTGATTATTGACCGTCCGTCTGTGCCGGAACGGGAGGAAGAGGATGAGCCGGACCCATATTTTTAAAACGATTGAAATGACGCCTGTTGCCGTGCAGCAAGCAGCCCGCGCCTTGGACGAAGGCGCCGTGGCGGTGCTGCCCACGGACACCGTATATGGCATTGGTACGGGGGCGTTTTGCGAAAAATCCATCCAGGAAATTTACCGTATTAAAGAGCGGCCGGCCAATTCGCCGCTGCAAATTTTAACCGGCACCGCCGATCAGGCCCGCCGGGTGGCGGTATTTTCGCCGGGGGCGGAACGGTTGGCCGCCGCCTATTGGCCGGGAGCGTTGACGGCTATTTTGCCTCCAACCGAGGCCGGCCGCCCGCTTACGCGCGGTTTTGCCGGGCTGGGGCTGCGGGTGCCGGGCAATGTGTTTTTGACGGGGCTGTTGTCCCAAATGCAAAATCCAATGGCCTGCACCAGCGCCAATTTGCACGGGCAGCCTGTGATAACGGAGGAAAACACCTTGTTGGAAACGTTTGACGGAAAAGTAGATCTTATTTTCTTAGGCGGGTCATTAAGCCCGGTGGCTTCCAGCGTGGTGGATCTAACCGGGCCGCAAGCCGTTTTACTGCGGGAAGGGGCAATCCCTCGCCTCGCACTGGAAAAACACCTGGGCGCGCCGTTGCGTACCAAAGAGGAGGCCGTATGAGTTTGTGGCAAATTCTGGTTTCATATTCGCTATTGGTGGCGGCGTCGCTGTCGCTGTTAACCTATTGGATTACTAAAAAATTCGTCCTTAAAAAAATGAAACGTACCATTATGAAGGCCGAACACAACTACCAACAGCAAATTGCTACTTTGCAGATGCAGCTTTCGGGCAAAGTAAACGTGTTGGAAGGAATGGTGGAAAAGCTGCGCCTTTCCAACCAGGAACTCAACCGCTTGAACGAAATCCGCGCTAAATTTATGTCCATCGTGGCGCACGATTTGCGTCAGCCGCTTTCCTCTATCAAAGGGTTTACCTCCGTGCTGATGATGGATAACCCGCAGGGCGGCGGCAATAACGATCAGACGGCTTTAAATAACATTTTAAAAGCTACGGATAATATGAATATGTTGATGGCGGACTTGATGGATATTTCGATGATTGAGTCCGGCCGGTTTAAAATGGATGCCCAGCCGTTTAACTTTAACGCTTTGTTAAACGACGTGATCACCTTGCAGGCCGTCAATGCCCAAAAAAAGGGTATTTTCCTGCAAAAGTGCGAATATCCCGCTGAAGTAACGGTGGTGGCGGATCGGTTCCGCATTTCTCAGGTGATTAATAATTTAATCGGAAACGCCATTAAATTTTCGCCCCAGGGGGGAAGCATCGAAGCGCGCTTCTATGTGCTGGACGGACAGCTGACGTTTAAAGTATCCGATAACGGGCCGGGATTGCTGCACGGCGAAAAAGGAAAAATTTTCCAAAAGTTCCACCAGTCCGATAACGACCGTACCCTTAAAAAACAAGGGTGGGGACTGGGGCTTTCCATCGCGCAGGAAATCGTCAATGCCCACGGCGGCGAAATTGGCGTAATAAGCCCTGGTTTGGGGCAGGGTTCCGTCTTTTGGTTTACCATTCCCCAGGTGCCGGAAGGGAAAATCTCCGCGCCGCAGGATACGGCGTCTTTGCCCGGCCAAACGGCGCCGGAGGCGTTTAATGCGGTTGAAACGGCGGCGGATGCGCTGAGTGAGCCGGAGGGGAACAAGTAATTTTTGGTGGTACAGAACAAACGCGATATATCAAAATCCCCGTTGCTTGGCAACGGGGATTTTTATTGAACGGCAAAAGCGCTTAGCGCCGCCAGCCGTAAAGATTTTTGTAGTAATAATAATTTTTCATTGCGCGTAGGTATTCGATATAGCCGTAGGCTCCGGAATTGAGGTTGGTATTGTACCACAAATAACCGTCTATGCCGGCGTTAAAGAGGGTTTCTTCGTCCTCTTCCCCGCGGTCGTATTTGCTGGAAGCAATTACCGTAATTAAGGGGTTCATCTGGCGCAGTTCCGGCATCATCGCCAGTCCGCCGTCCGGGACCAGCAAGTCTGTAATGACCAAGTCGTAGTCGGTTCCGTTTTCTATTTCTTTTAAGAAGGAGGAACCTTCTTTGAATGTTTTTAAAGTCGCTCCGCGGCCCAAATAGCCTTTTTTGGCCCAGCTTTCAAAGTTGATGCGGGGGAGGGCGTCGTCGTTAATAAAAGCGATTTTCAGCCCCGCGGGAATTTGGTCCAGCAATTTTTCGCGCTCCAAGGCGGCCGCTTCCTGCGTGATGGGCGGGTTGCGCTGCTGCATACGCACGTAGGCGTAGGAATCGAGTTCTTCTTCGTCGTCCGGGTCGCGGATGAGGGTTTCCGAGCGGGGGAGCAGGTAATCCGTACCGTCGGGGTTATATAAGTTAAATTCTTTTTTTACCAGGGCTCTTTTGTCCGTGCGGGGCAATTTCTCGTTTTTTACGATTCTCCCTTTTAACAGCGGGTTGAACCCTTCAAAAACGGTTCCCCAGTATTTTTGCTGCATTTGCAGAAAGGGGTCATCCGGCAGCGAGGCAAGCAGTAATTTGATTTGATACAGAATATTGGATACTTCCGCACTGATGTGTTCGGTATCCTGCGGATTTATTTGGGTCCCTTCCCCGGGCAGAGAAGCGTACACGATTTTAGGCACCACGTAGGAGCGGACCTCCCAGATTTTTTCCAATAAATTCCGGTAGCGCGTTTGCAAATAATTTAGCGTTTCTTCCGGCACGCTGTGGCGCAGGTAAAGCGGGATTTTATTGGCATTGGGGCGGGGCGTTTGATTGGACAAAGAAAGCAATTGTTCACGCAGTTTTTGCCATTTCATCCGTTCTTCGGCGCTGATGGCGCGGAAAGGACTGCGGATATACTTGGAAATATCAATGTGAAAGGCCGTTTTTTTGGGGGCTTTGCTGGAGGGAATAAAAGAAAGCGCCTGCGACGGATACATCGAATGGCGGTCCTCCGGTGAAATCTGCGTATAGTTGGAGGTTAAAAAAAAGGGCCGAATTTGGGCTGCACTAATTCTTGTCCCTTTTAACCGCGGCAGTTTTAATAAAGAAACTTTCCCCGCGTGCAGCAGGACTTTTGGGTTTTTGGGCTGGGCGTAGGAACTGCTGGGCATCAGCCCCAGAGATAAAATAAATACTGCTAAGAAAATGCGTGGCATAGACACCTCCTTTCCAACAGTGTAGTGTTTTGGAAGGCTCCGCGCCAGGAGCAAAAGACCTATTTAAGTATAGGACCGGACCTAAAAAATCCGCCTGTTGCAGGCGGATATAGAAAGAGGCAGCCGATACCCCGGATTCTGTCGGCCCTTGCGGGCCGGGATAACCATTACTCTTAGCGGCCTACTTGGTCGCGAACGCGGGCCGCGTGTGGACCGGTTTGGCCTTGCTCCGTGCGGGGTTTGCCGTGCCGCATTCATTGCTAAATGCGCGGTGCGCTCTTACCGCACCATTTCACCCTTACCCTTGCGGGCGGTTTGTTTTCTGTTGCACTTTCCGTCCAGCGGGGTGATATGGCCCCGCCGTCCCGTCCTTTCAGGCGGCGCACTGCCCTGTGGAGTCCGGAAGTTCCTCCCCCAAGCCGGAATTGGCCGGGAGCGGTTATCTGGGCTGCCCACCATATTGTAGCAAAAATGCTTATAAATCGCCGAATAAATCCGGCTGGAGCGGGTTCTTGGGGGCGGCCTTTTTGGCGGGTTTGGTTTGTGGCGATTGGGCGCGCGCCACCGGTTTTACTTCCACCCCGTTTACGATATTGCCCGAAGCCGCGGGCGGCAATTGGCTTTCCTCCGCCGGCAGATGAACGATTGGGTTAAAGCCGATGGATTGTTTGGCGTCCATTGCTTTGTTGGCCAAGGCGTCGGGCGCTTTGTTGAGGTGGCGCAAGACGTGTTCGATATGAATGGTAAATCCGGCGGCCAGGCAGCGGATAAACGCCATCCGGGCGGCCAAATCGGGGTTTTTTATCTTATATTCCCCTAAGTATTGTTTGACCAGCAGCTGCGAGTCGGACTGGATAAATAATTCCGTGGCGCCCAGCTCTTTGGCTTTGATGAGCGCCAGTTTTAAAGCGGTATATTCGGCCTGGTTGTTCGTGCAGTGGGGCATAAAATGGCCTTCCTGCGCCAGGATGGTACCGTCTAAGGAACAAATCACATACGCGGCTGCGCCGGGGCCGGGGTTGCCGCGGGAGCCGCCGTCGATATTTATTTTCACTTGCATAGGGCTATTGTAGCAAAATCGGTGCAGGTGCGCGGAAGAATACGGGTAAAAAAGAAAAAATCCTTTTTTTATAATGACAATTTCGTATAATAAAAAGGTTGACCCGAAAGAGAGTATTATGCTGAAATTGCGAAAAAGAAAATTACATATTAAGCTGAAATGGGGCCTGCTGCCGGGCGTAATCTGTGCGATTGCGCTGGGGATTGGGTGCGGGCTGTTCTTCCCCGATTGGCTGGTGCGCGTAGCACTTACGTTCAACGGGTTATTCGGCAATTTTTTGGGTTTTATTATCCCGCTGTTGATTGTGGGGTTAGTTGCGCCCGGCATTGCCGAATTGGGCCGCAGCGCGGGCAAATTGCTTTTTATCACTACGGTGCTGGCGTATGGGTTTACGCTGGCTTCGGGTTTTTTTAGCTATGCGGTGGCCAAGGCCAGTTATCCGTATTTGTTAGATGTGTCTGCCAAAACGGCGCAGTTTGCCGCGGCGGCAGAGTTAAAACCATATTTTACCGTTGCTATGCCGCCTTTAATGGACGTAATGACGGCCCTGGTGCTGGCGTTTACGTTGGGGTTGGGAATGGCAGTTATCCAAGGCAGCCGCTTGAAAGGCATTATGTGGGATTTCCGCGATATTATTGACCGCGTGATTGCCCGGGTGATTATTCCCCTGCTCCCGTATTACATTTTTGGCATTTTTTTAAATATGACGGTATCCGGCCAAGTGGTGGCGGTGCTGGGCGTGTTTGCCAAAATTATCGTGCTGATTTTTGCCATTACGGCGGTTATGTTGGTGCTGCAATTTGCGGTGGCGGGCCTTGTGGCGGGGCGCAATCCGTTCCCGATGCTTAAAACGATGTTGGTAGCCTATATGACGGCGCTGGGAACACAGTCTTCCGCCGCTACCATTCCCGTCACGCTTAAGCAGACGGTCAAAATGGGCGTGCGCGAAGAAGTGGCCGGTTTTGTGGTGCCTTTGTGTGCAACCATTCACCTTTCCGGAAGTACGATGAAGATTGTGGCGTGTGCGTTGGCTATTTTAGTGATGAGCGGTACGAATATGCCGTTTGCCCAGTTTGCGGGATTTATCTGTATGCTGGGGGTAACGATGGTGGCCGCGCCGGGCGTACCGGGCGGGGCCATTATGGCCGCGCTGGGTATTTTGCAGAGTATGCTGGGCTTTGGCGAAGCCGAACTGGGGCTGATGATTGCCTTGTATATTGCGATGGACTCTTTCGGTACGGCGTGTAACGTCACCGGGGATGGCGCGATTAGCGTGATTGTGGACAAAATCTATTCCCGCCGTGCGCCGCAAACCGTGGTGCACGCGCCGGACCTGCCGGGCAATCCGCAGGGGATACGCATCGGCTAAATGCTTTTTAAACCAAACAAAAAACGGAGAGGCTTAACCTCTCCGTTTTTTTGTTTGCCTAAGTGCTACACTAAACCTTGGTCTATCATTGCGTCGGCCACTTTTTTAAAGCCGGCAATGTTGGCTCCCGCCATATAGTTACCTTTCATACCGTATTCTTCGGCGGCCGAGAGGCAGCTTTGGTGGATGTTGTTCATAATGCGCTGGAGGTATTGGTCCACTTCTTCGCGCGTCCAATACACGCGCATACTGTTTTGCGTCATCTCCAGGCCCGATACGGCCACCCCGCCGGCGTTGGAGGCTTTGCCCGGCGAATACAAAATACCCGCTTGCTGGAATGCTTCAATAGCGCCTGGGGTGCAGGGCATATTGGAGCCTTCGCAAATGCATTTGCAGCCGTTTTGCAGGAGGAGTTTGGCGTCCTCCGTATGCAGTTCGTTTTCGCAGGCGGTGGGGCAGGCCACATCGCAGGGAATGTCCCAGGTTTTTTTGCCGGGGCGGAAGTGTGCGCCTTTGAATTGTTTGTCGTATTCCTTTAAACTGCCGCGCCGCACAAACACCAGATCTTTTAAGAAAGCCAGCTTTTCGGCGTCTACGCCGTTTTCGTCGTAGATGCTGCCGTCATAGTCCATAAAGCCAACCACCTTTCCGCCCAGCTGGGTCAGCTTTTCTATGGCGTAAATGCCCACATTGCCCGTGCCGGAAACGATACAGGTTTTATGGCGCAAACTGTCGCCTTGGGTGGCCAGCATATTTTGCGCAAAGTACGCCACGCCGTAGCCGGTGGCTTCCGGGCGCAGCAGGCTGCCGCCCCAGTTGGGCCGCTTGCCGGTAAACGCGCCGGTAAAATCGTTGGTCAGTTTCTTATATTGCCCAAACATATACCCGATTTCCCGCGCCCCGCAGCCCAGGTCGCCCGCCGGAATGTCGGTATGATAGCCGATGTGGTGGTACAGCTCGTTGATAAACGAGTGGCAAAAGCGCATTACTTCGCTGTCGGATTTGCCGCGCGTGTCAAAATCGCTGCCGCCTTTCCCGCCGCCTAAGGGCAGGGTGGTTAAACTGTTTTTAAAAACTTGTTCAAAGCCTAAAAATTTCAGCACGTCCTGGGTGACGGTTTCGTGAAAGCGCATCCCGCCTTTGTACGGCCCCAAGGCGCTGTTGTACTGCACGCGGAAACCACGGTTGACGTGGATTTCGCCTTTATCGTCCTGCCACGGCACGCGGAAGATGATGGTGCGTTCCGGCTCGACGATGCGTTCTAATATGCGTTCTTTGATGTAGAGCGGTTTTTGTTCCAGCACCGGTTTTAGGGTGCTGACGACTTCAAACACGGCTTGATGAAAGACTTTTTGCGCGGGATCCCGTTTGGTTAGGGCCGCTAGGAACTGCTCGGTATAAGTGTTGGTATCCATAGCCTCTCCTTTTGGGGTGCTGCTACCCCCATTATAAACATATCTTTTGGACGAAAGCAAGAGGGATTTGCCGCGTGAAATATGTTACACTATAAACTACATATATAGGAGCGGAAAAGATGAAATTATCCCCCAATATGGAAGACTATTTGGAAGCCGTTTCCCTCTGTGCGGACGAAAGAGGCGTAGCCCGCGTGAGCGATATACGCGATATGCTGGGCGTAAAAACCCCCAGCGTAACAGGCGCCGTTAAAGCATTGGCCAAGGGGGGATATCTGCGCCACCAGCCCTACAGCGGCATCGAGCTGACGCCCAAAGGCCGCCGCGCGGCGGAGGACGTCAAAAAACGACACGCCATTTTAAGCCGCTTTCTGACGCAAGTGCTGGGGGTAAACCCCAAAATCGCCGATATGGACGCGTGCAAAATGGAGCACGCCGTCAGCCGCGAAACGCTGGAAAAACTACACGATTATCTGCACAAGCAAACGGGAGAAAAAGAATGAAAAAGGGCTTTACGCTGATAGAAATGTTGATGGTGCTTGTTACCATCGGCATATTGGTGATGGTATCTGTGCCGCAGTATAAAATCGCCGTGATGAGCGTTCGGTATAACAAGGGCCGGCAAATTGCGGAAGAAATTTACCGGGCAGAGCAAGCGTATTATGCGGCCAATGGCAAGATAACGGCATTGTTGTCTGATTTGGATATTTCTATTCCGGCCAAAGCGAAAGAATTTTATGCGCCGTACATTATTCCGCCAACCGAAGAAATACCCGAAGATTTGCTGGGGGTCAATTATGAGCTGGAAAACGGGGACGAATTGTTTATCAACCAATCGGGTATGCTGACTGTTTCCTATACTCCCAAAGGGATGAGTGTGGATTACCGTTTGTATTATGTGCCCCAGTTTCCGGTAGTAACCCGGGAATGTGGCGTGACCTCCCGCACGCATGACCCCATTGCTTATGAAGAAGACGCCGCCGTCTGCCGCGCGTTGGGAGCGGAAGAAGAAACATACGAAGAAGACGCCGTTTACGGCAGCCATTTTGTGTGGTAAGTGCAAATAGGTTTTTAACACCGGCCCCCTTGTGCTGGCAAGCGTAAGGGGGCATAAATTTTCTATAATATATTTATCCTTAATATATACGGAGTGACACATTATCATGGCAAAAAATAAGTATTCCCATACCGTTTTGCTTCCAAAAACGGATTTTCCGATGCGCGCAGGTCTTGCGCAAAAAGAACCCAAAATCTTGGAATTTTGGCAATCCATCAACCTTTACGAAGCAATGCTTAAGAAAAACGAAGCCGGCAAACATTTTGTATTGCACGACGGCCCGCCCTATGCCAACGGAAAAATTCACATTGGTCACGCGTTAGACAAAACCATTAAGGATATTATTGTTAAAAGCCGCGCAATGACGGGTTACTATACCCCCTACGTCCCTGGGTGGGACTGCCATGGCCTGCCCATTGAACAGGCGCTTTTAAAAGAACTTAAACAAGACAAAAAACACATCACCGATGTTCCCGCCTTCCGCAAAAAAGCGCGCGAATTTGCCGCCAAATTTATTGATTTGCAGCGCCAAGGCTTCAAGCGTTTGGGCGTGCAGGGCGATTGGGATAACCCCTACCTGACGATGGCCCCGCGCTACGAAGGCATCACCATCGGCGTATTTTTGGATTTGATTGAAAAAGGCTACGTCTACAAAGGCCAAAAAACCATCACCTGGTGTTCCCATTGCGAAACCGCCCTGGCCGACGCTGAAACCGAATACAAAGACGTAAAGTCTTCTTCCATTTATCTGCGCTTTAAATTAGCCAACCCCAACCGTGAAATCTTGGGCGATTTGGACTATTCCAAACCCGTCAGCTTGGCCGTATGGACCACCACCCCGTGGACCATCCCTTCCAATATGGCGGCGGCGGTGTCCAACACCGAAGATTACGCCCTTTTGAAGGACGAAAAAACCGGCGAATACTACATCGTGGCCGAAAAACTGGCCGAAGAATTTTTGAAAAACATCGGGCTGGATTGTTCCCAGGCCGGCAAAGTGGCGGGCGCCGATTTGGTGGGGATGAAGTATTACCACCCGCTGACGCATAAGGAAAACCCCATTATCTGGACTGATTTCGTAACGATGGACGCGGGGGTGGGTATCGTGCATATCGCTCCCGGCCACGGCGAGGACGACTTCCGCGCCGGCAAACAATGGGGCCTGGAAACATTTTGCCCCGTGGATGAAAAAGGCTGCTACACCAAAGAAGCGGGCGTGTTTGAAGGAATGCACGTGTTTGACGCCAACCCGCTGATGGTGAAAAAATTGGACGAGCTGGGCGCCTTGATTAAAGAACAAGAAATCACCCACAGCTATCCGCACTGCTGGCGCTGCCACAACCCCATTATTTTCCGTGCGACGGAACAATGGTTTATGAGCATCGATAAAGACAACCTGCGCCGGAAATTGATGGATAACCTTTCCAACGTTAAATTCTATCCCGCCGGCGGCGAAGAACGGATGCGCTCGATGATTGGCCTGCGCCCCGATTGGTGTTTGTCCCGCCAGCGCTTCTGGGGGACGCCCGTCACCGTGCTGTACTGCAAAAAATGCGGCAAACCGCAGGTGAACCACGAGCTGTTCTCGTTTATTAAAGAACGCGCGATGAAAGAAGGCTCCGATTTCTGGTTTATCGACCCGGTGGAAAAACTGATGCCGCAGGGCTATCATTGCGATTGCGGCGGCACCGAGTTCCGCAAAGAAACCGACATCTTGGACGTATGGTTGGATTCGGGTGTATCGTGGGCCGCTGTGCTGAAAGACCGCGGCATCACCTTCCCGGCCGACGTCTATTCCGAAGGGTCCGACCAGCACCGCGGTTGGTTCCAAAGTTCGTATATCCCTTCCTATACGCTGGAAGGAACGGCCCCTTTTAAAACCATTGTAACGCACGGGATGGTGCTGGACCAACAAGGCCGCCCGATGCACAAATCGTTGGGCAACAGTGTAGACCCCGAGGACGTCATCAATAAATACGGTGCCGATATTTTGCGCCTGTGGGTGGCTTTCTCCGACTATCAGGGCGATGTGCGCATTTCCGACGAAATTTTGGGCGGCCCGGTGGATACGTACCGCAAAATCCGCAATACGGTGCGCTACGCGCTGGGCAACTTGTCCGATTACGACCCCGCCGTCCATCAAGTGCCGGCCAAAGAATTGGCCGAAATGGACCGCTATATGCTGGGCCGGCTAAATGATCTCATCACCGAAGTGCACGCCGGTTATAACGAATTTAATTTCCGCCGAGCGGTGCGCGCGATTACGGACTTTTGCATTTTGGATTTGTCCTCCTTTATGTTGGACGCTTCCAAAGACCGCCTGTATACGCTGGGCGCTTCGTCCCCGGCGCGGCGCAGTGCGCAGACCGTATTGGCGGAAATTACCGTCACGCTGTTGCAGCTGATGGCGCCGGTGCTGTCGTTCACCGCCGAAGAAGCCTGGCAGGAACTGCGCAAAACCGCCTTGGGGCGCGATTTGCCGCAGAGCATTTTCCTTTCCAATATGCCGGCGAACGCGTCGCTTATCCCGGATGTAAAGCTGGAAGAAAAGTGGAACAAAATCCGCCGCGTGCGCGAAACCGTACAAAAAGTGTTGGAAGAAACGCGCCAGAAAGGCATTATCGGTTCGTCGTTGGAAGCGAAAGTGATTTTTAAAACGTCCAACCCGGACACCAAAGCGTTCTTGGAAGAAACCAAAGCCTTGTGGCCGGAAATTGCCATTGTGTCCGCGGTGGAAATTGCAGCCGGCGGCGAAGAACTGACCGTCGAGGCCGAACACGCCTCCGGGCATAAATGCGCCCGCTGCTGGCAGTGGAAAGAAGACGTGGGGACCGATGCCGCTCACCCCGATTTGTGCGCCCGCTGTGCCCAAGTGCTGCAAAAAGAAGGCATTGTCGTAGAGAAAGGGGAAAAAGTAAGTGCGTAAAGCGTGGCAGCAGCTGTGCACTTGGTTAGCTAAAAACCGCTCGCTTGTGTGGGCGGCCGCCGGGATTTTGCTTGTGGACCGGCTGACCAAAGTGTGGGCGCTGTTGTATTTGCCGCAGCAACCGGTGGCCGTGTGCCCGTTTTTCCATTTGACGTATGTGGAAAATACGGGGGCGGCCTTCGGTATGATGAAAAACGGCAACTTCCTGCTTATCTTTGTGATGTTGGCTATTGTGGCGTACATCGTATATAGCTGGCGGGAGTTATGCGCTTACGGGAAAGCGGTCCAATGGGGCGCTGTTTTTATTTTGGCGGGTGCATTGGGCAATCTTTATGATAGAATAACTTTAGGATTTGTTGTAGATTTTTTGGATTTTCGGGTTTGGCCGGTGTTTAATGTGGCCGATTCCTTTATTACGATTGGCGGCTGTATGCTGGTGCTGTCTTTATTCATACAGTGCGGCAAAAAACGGGAGGCAAAATGAAAAAAGTGTTAGGGGTGGCCGCAGCCGTGTTATTGCTGGCTGCGTGCGGCAGCGACAAACGTTTGTTCAATAAAGCCCAGTTGGCTACGTCTAAGGGGAATTACACCCAGGCGATACAGTTGTATTCGCGTTTAATTAAGCAAGACCCTAAAAACGCCTCTGCCTATTCCAACCGCGGTATTTTGTGGGAGCGCCTGCCGGTAAAAGACGCCAAAGAACGTGCGAAAAACCGTTCCTACGCCGAGCAGGATTACCTGGCCGCTATCGCCGCTAATCCCAATATCCCGGAAGTGTACAACAATTTGGGCGCGTTGTATATCGACCTGGGCCGCTATTCGCAAGCTGTCTATTATTTGACCGAAGCCATCGTCCGCAAGCCCAACTATTTTACCGCGCTGATGAACCGTGCAATCGCCTATTCCAAAATGGGGCGCTCAATGGACGCTTTGGCCGATTTCAACAGCGCTTTTAAATTGCGCCAGGACGAACCGCTGTTGTTTTTAAACCGCGGGCTGGCTTATTACAGCTTGGGCCAGTATGAATCCGCCCTGGACGATTATACGTACTTGATTTCGCTCACCCCCGACGACGCCCGCCCCTATTTGGAACGCGCCCGCGCGTTTATCAAACTGGGATATCCGGCCAACGCGTATGCCGATTTGGAAGAAGCCGTCACCATTAAACCCACCTATGCACTGGCCTACTATTATATGGGCGATTTGATGTACCGCAAGGGCGAAACCGATTATGCGTTGGGATTGCTTGTGAAATCCAAAGAGTTGGCCAGCCAGTATGTGCCCACCTACGATTTGATGGGTGATATGTTGGCGGTGCAGGATCCCGTTGCCGCGACGGCCAACTATATGGTCGCTTTAAAGCTGGACCCGGCCAACGCCGCTAAATATAAACGAAAAATTAATCTGATGCGTACGGAAGCCGGCCGCCAAAGAGTGCTGGCAGAGAGGTTCTTCCCCGGAAATTAATTATGACGCAGTTGCCTTTGCTTTCTTCCCGCCCGGATCCGGCGGCCCTGTCGGTGCCGTCCCGGGCGTTTACTTACCGTTTCTTTTTGTCCGCCTGCTTTTTAGTGCTGATTTTGTTTTCGCTTACTTTCCGTCACTCATCGGTAGGTATTTTTATTTTGTGTTTGATGGATTTCCTGTTCTGCGCCGACGTTTTGGTGCGCAGTGCTTGTAAAGACATTTGGGCCGGACGAATGAGTTTTTCTGTGCTGGTTACGGTATGCGCCGGGGCGGGGTTTCTCTATTCGGCCTTGAATACGTTTTTAACGGTAAAATTGTACGGACCGGTGCCGGATTTGTTCTTGTATACGGCGTTGTTGATTACGCTGGCGTTGTGGGCCGAGCGGCGCTTGGCGCGCGAAAAAGAAAAAGCCCGGGTTTTTATCAAAAAACTGGATGATTTTTTGCCCAAGTCCGGCCGCTTGTGCGTGGGGCGGCATTTCCGCAAAGTGTTTGCCAACGAACTCAAACGCGGCGATTTGATTTTTGTCAAACCCGGCGAACGTTTGCCGGCCGACGGGATTTTGCGCAAAGGCAAAACTTCTATCGACGAACAACTCATCACCGGCAATATGCTTCCTACTTCCAAAACCGTAGGCAGCCACGTCTATGCCGGCACGCTGAATAAATCGGCCGATGTGTACATCGAAGTGACCGAAGTATTGACCGAATCCGCCTTGATGAGCGTGATCGACGCCATTAAACAGGGCGAACATCACCGCAGCACTTTTAAAAGCGTGTTGGATACCTTTTCCGCCTGGCTGTTGCCTATCCTGCTTGTGGCGGCGGGCGGAACGTACGCTGTGTTGCTGCACGCTTACGGCGCGGGCAATTGGTTTGCCTATTTAGGCGTTTTGTTGTTTGTATTGGCGGCGGCGTGCCCGGTGGCGTGGGTGTTTGTAGCGGTTTTTCCGTTCTTTTTTACGCGTACGGGCGCGCGGCGGGTAAAAATTAAAATTCAAAATATGTATGTATTGGATGAATTAGCCCGCGCCGATACCGTATTTTTTGATAAAACTGGCACCTTAACTTACGGCGAACTGCGCGTGTCGGGTATTTTCCCGGCGGAACACGTAACGCAGAAGCAACTGTTGACCACCATCGCCACCGCCGAACAATTGGTGGACGGCCCGTTTGCAGACGCCATTAACCTTTATGCCAAGCAACATAAAATACGCACCAAACGGTTGTTATGCTTCGACGTATTGCCCGGATTGGGGGTGGAAGCTACCTGCGGGGAAGATAAAATTCTGGCCGGCCGCACCCAATGGCTGGAGGAACGGGGGGTGGCCACCTCGGCTAAAATTGCTACGGCGGCCGAAGCGGTGGTGTGCGTGGCGCGCAACGGACAATTTTTGGGGTATTTGACGCTGTCGGATGAACTGCGCCCCGGCGCCAAAGAAACCATTGACCTGCTAAAATCGATGGGCAAAGATATTGTGCTTGTGTCCGGCGATAATGAAACCTCCGTTTCCGTAATTGCCCGCGCCGCCGGCATTGAAAAAATGAATTTTAACGTGCTGCCCAAAACGAAGGCGGAAATTATCACCAACTTGCGCAATATCGGCAAACGGGTGGTGATGGTGGGGGATGGCTTTAACGATATTATAGCCTTGCTGCGCGCCGATGCAGGGGTAGTGTTTGCCTCGGGCCGCAACGTATATAACAATTGGGTGGATGTGATTGTGAAAGGACGGGACTTGTTCCCGGTTTCGCATTTATTTACAATAAATAAAAAGTTGCACCGCGTTATTTTGACCAATGCCCTCTTAGCCGTGTTGTTACACGGCGCACTGGCGGCGTGGTTGTTGTGGCATATGCCGCATACGCTGGGCTGGATGCTGCCGGTGGGCGGCGCGTTGGCGGTGGTGCTGGTGATTCTTTTAAATTCAATGAGGATGATAAAAATAAAATGACACAAGATATTGATTTTGGTTATACCGCGGACCATGCCCGCAAGAATGCCGACGCCGTACTTCCGGATATTCAATGCTGGCCGAACCAATACAAACGCGATTACGATGTGAAAATCGAACTGCCGGAATTTACCTCCGTCTGCCCGAAAACGGGGCTGCCGGATTTTGGCGTGATTACCATTGAATATATCCCGGATGAATGGTGTTTGGAACTTAAATCGCTTAAATACTATTTGCTGGAGTACCGCGATATGGGGATTTTTATGGAAAATATCGCTAACAAAATTTTGGACGATGTGGTAAAAGCCTGCAAGCCCAAAAAAGCCGTGGTAACCGGCGTGTTTACGCCGCGCGGCGGGCTGCGCTCGGTGATTACCGCCAGATACGAGAAAAAATAATGAACAAAAAAACACTCTCAATGGTTGGCCTGCTGGTGCTGGCCTTTTTGGCCGGTATGGCTGTGATGCGCGTTTGGGACGCCCATCATACCCCTGCGCTTTCGTCGGAAAGCCAAATGCCAAGCAACGCTTCGCTGCTGCTGGTGGATATGGAAGCCGGTACCGAGCCGGAAGGCGTTGTGGATGTGGAAGAACCCAAATATGTGGATGATTCGGCAATTCCGTCCCAGCTTTCTAAAATCAAAGTACAGGGGCTGGACCGGGTGATTTCCCGCAGCGGCGCTGATATAGATGCCCCGCAAGAAGAAAACGACAGCCCGGTAGTGCTGGGGGATGTCGACCGTACGGCCGTTCCTTCCGCCACCGCGCCGGTTCCGTTGGATACGTCCAATGCCAAAAGCAACCGCACGATGATTAATGCCCCCGTCCAGGCGCGGGTGATTAAAAGTGTCGAAGATTATAAAGCCTTTAAACGCAAAGCCCGCGGCAAGTATCCGGCGGCGGATTTTGCCAAGGATTATGTCGTTGTGCTGGAATCCGCCAGCAATTTGCCCGATAATGTGTTTGAAATCCAAGACGTGCAAGAAGAGGGCGGCAAAATGGTGGTGTTTTACCGCGTAAACATCTTTGGCTTAGACCAGAAAACCAATACCCACAGCGCTGCACGCATTGACAAGCGCGATTTGCCCATAGAACTCAAACAAGTTTTATAAACACGCTCTTGCTCCTGTGCCAAAAGCCCGGCCTAAAAGGTCGGGCTTTTGGCTTGTTAAAAAGGGGAACGAAAAGGAAATACGCTATATTGCTTTTGGGGGCGGCTGTGGGGCAAGGCGGAAACGCGGGAGCGCCGCCCGTAGGCGGAAAAGTCCGCATAAAAAACCGGGCGACTGGCCCGGTTTTAAAAGCAGTTTCTGTTATTTTTTAAGCAGATTTTCCGAAGGTTTAAACCGCACTTTCTGCTTGGCCGGCACTTGCACCTTGGCCCCGGTTTTGGGGTTGCGGCGGGTGACGGGGCGGGCGGTTTTTAAGTGGAAAGAGCCAAAGTTGCTGATGACTACTTTGCCGTCGCGCTTTAAGCCGTGTTTGATGATTTCAAAAACTTTATCTACGGACATTTTGGCTTGTTTTTTATCCAAAACGTGCCGGGTTAAATGGCGGATGACATCGTCCTTATTCATTTTTTCTTCTTCCTTTTTAACGGTCCTGCGCGCAGGGCGCAGGCGGTAAATTATTTATTGCCCCGGTTGGTAAATCCCATGGCGTGCAGCAGCACCCAGGGCTTTTGGCCTTGGCAGACAATCTTCCAAATAGCGTCCACAATCGGGGTTTTTAAATTGTTTTTGCGCGCAATATCGTACACGCTTTGCACCGAGTTCACGCCTTCGGCGATGGTGCCCACTTCTTTTTTGGCTTCGTCCAAAGAAAGGCCGGAGCCTAATTTTTCGCCCAAGCGGCGGTTGCGGGAGATGGCGGACATACCGGTCAAAATAGCGTCGCCAAAACCGGCCAGACTGTACACTGTGCCCGGCTGGCCGCCCTGGCTGACGATGATATCATTCATTTCCTGCATCGCCTGTGTAATCAGCGCCGCTTTGGAGTTCGCCCCATCGCCGATACCGTCAATCACGCCGCAGCCGATGGCCAGCACGTTTTTAATGCCGCCGCCGTATTCCACGCCGCGCCGGTCCGATGAAGGCACCACGATAATCGGGTCTCCGCTCATTACATCGCGGATTTCGTCCACCAGCGCCGGGTCCTTGCCGGCCAACATAATTTTGGTCGGTACGTTTTGCGCCACTTCCAGCGCAAAGCTCGGGCCGGAAAACGCCAATGTTTTATCCTTTAGCTGGGGTAGTTCTTCTTCGATTAATTCGCAAATTGTTTTAAACGTTTTATCCTCTATGCCTTTGGACGCACTGACCACCGGTACGGCGCGGCCGTTTAGCAGCGGTTTGAGCTGTTCGCGGCAGAAGGCGCGGATGGCTTTGGAGGAAATGACGAAAATAATCAAATCCGCATCTTTGACGGCTTCTTCCACATTGCCCGTCAGGCGGATGTTGTCGTGGATTTTAAAATTAGGGATATTCGGGTGGCGGCCGATGGTTTTAAGCACATTTAACAACTGCTCGTTGTATTCCCACAGGGATACCGCATAGCCTTTGCGCGCCAAGTGCTGGGCAATCACGCTGCCCCAAATGCCGGCGCCGAAAACGGTAATTTTATTTATGTTCATTTTCTTTTCTCTTTTTGGCGCCGTCTTCAAATTTAAGTTCGTTCTGCGCCAGCAAGCGTTTGATGTTCGGCACGTGTTTATAGATAACCAATAATGCCACCGCCGTGACCATCAGGTTGACGGACAACGGATGGTTGCCGATAAAGAAGCTGGCAATCGGCAATACGATGCACGCGCAGATAGAGCCAATGGAAATGCGCCCCCACAGGGCCACGCAAATCACAAACGACGCAAACGCAATAGCCGTGGGGATAGGCAGCAAGGCGGCAAACACGCCGGCCGAGGTGGCCACGCCTTTTCCGCCGCGGAATTTAAGGTAAATCGTCCACATATGGCCCAGAATGGCGATAACGCCGCACGCGATGGCCACCCAATAATTATCCGGGCAATAATGGCGTGCTAAACAAACCGGGATAAACCCTTTCAAACCGTCTATCAAAAATGTAGTAATACCGGCCCACTTGCCTACTGTACGGTAGACGTTGGCCGCGCCGGGGTTGCCGGAGCCGTGCTGGCGGATATCAATGCCCATCGCCCGTTTGGCGATGAGGTAGCCGGTCGGGATAGACCCGAGCAAATAACTGAACAAAACGAGTATAATAACGGTCGTAGTCATATATTCCATTATATTAAATTTAAACGCTTAGAAAAGCCCGTATCTGGGTGCTAGAGTGGAAAATTTGATGTTTTTTATATAGACTAATAATATGAGAAAGTTTGCGTTATTTTGCGTTTATTGTTTATTTTCTATTACTCTTTTTGCGGCAAAGCCGACCCCGGAACCGGTGAATGAGAATGCGTTTCTCGTGCAAAAAGAGATTGCCGTTTGGCCTACCGATAAGACCTATGACAGCGCCGTTAGCGTCTATAATTGCCAATCCGTGCGATTGGACAGCAACTGGTTTTTAACATCGGCTCATTGCGTTTATTCCGCCTGTGCAACGCGGCCTTGTACGGTGGAAATTACGTTGGCCGAGTCCAACAGCTTGCTGGCCCGGGCCCGGGTGCGGCATAGCACCACTTCGCAAAGCGTATTTATTTACAAAGGATTTTTTCCAGGGCAGAACCGAATCAGCGGGATGGATGTGGCACTGATTAAACTCAATCCGCAAAAAGCGGAGTATTCTTATATCGATTTGGAAGACGGCAACCCCATTACCCGCGAGGTGTTCCAGTCCAAGCTCCGCTTTGACCCCGAAGCCCAGGCCCAGTTAAACGCCAAAGGGGTGCGTTTGTTGAGCGTGGCCAATATGCCTACCATCCAGTTAAAACCGAAAATTGTGGTGCCCAAAACAATGGCGGGGGTCGTATCTTATTTGCCCAGCCTGTCGGCCGAAGTGTATTACGTGGAAGCCTTGCAGCATTTTATAGCGCCCGGTTTTGGCGTTCGTCCAGGGAATTCCGGAGGCGGGGTGTTTACGCGTTCCGGCGATTTGGTGGGGATTGTATCTTCTTTGCTCTACAGTAAAGACGGTACGGCTTCTTTCCACGATGAAGCGGGGAAAACCGTGCTGACCCTTCAAAACGCCGATGATGTGTTCTTGTTTACTGGCTTTAACGGTACGACGCTGAACTTTATCCGCAATAAAGTGCCGTATTTGCGTACGGTAAGCGTTTTGCCGGATTTTGCGGTAAAAAGCAATAAAAGGTTCAATACGATTGTAAAAGCGACAGAAGATACTTCACTGCAGTTTTAACATTTTTTGCAGGCTCGCAAAATTACCGTCCGTGGCCATCAGCGTAAGCTCCAGCGCCCCGGACGGTTTTTCATTCCGCCCGGTGACGAGTGCTTTTTCGTAGATTTTGCCCAATAAGCCAAATTTCCCCGCAGGGAGCACCAGGCGGCGCAGTTTCCAGCGGCGTGCGGCGGCTTCTTCCACTTTTTCCAACAGTTCGGTAAGGCCCCGGTTTTGCCCGGCGCTAATCAGCACGCCGTGCGGGTTTTGCTCCTGCAAAAGCCGGCGGCGCGCCGAGGAAAGCAAATCCACTTTATTCAGTACGTCAATTACGGGGGTGTCTTGCGCCCCTAGGTCTGTAATAATTTGGCGCACGGTGGCGGCTTGTTCGGCCTGGCGGGGGGAAGACGCATCCTGCACATGCAGGATGACGTCGGCAAAGGTGGTTTCTTCCAGCGTGGCGCGGAAGGAACTTACCAAACTGTGCGGTAATTTTTGAATAAACCCCACTGTGTCCGTAAACAGCATTTCGCCGCCGGCGGGCATATGTACGCGGCGGGTGGTAGGGTCCAGGGTGGCAAAGAGTTTGTCATCCGCATACACGGCGTTTTGGCGCGTGAGCGCGTTTAACAGCGTGCTTTTGCCGGCGTTCGTGTAGCCCACGATGGCAATTTGCGGCAGTGGAATTTGCCCGCGGCGGGCGCGGCGCAGGGAGCGTTCCTTTTTTACCTGGTCGATTTCTTTTTCCAGTTTGCTGATGCGCAGGCGCAGGCGGCGTTTGTCGTATTCCAGTTTGGTTTCGCCGGGGCCGCGCAAGCCGATGCCGCCTTTCTGCTGCATTAAAGCGGTTCCCTGGCCGCCCAGGCGCGGCAATAAGTATTTCAGCTGGGCTAGTTCCACTTGCAGTTTGCCTTCCTGGGTGCGGGCGCGCTGGGCGAAGATATCTAAAATCAGGCGGGTGCGGTCGATGACCTTGGCGGGAATGACTTTTTCCAAATTCTTTTGTTGGGCGGGGGAAATTTCGTCGTCAAAAATGACGGTCTGCGCCTGCGTGAGGCGCACGTCTTGGGCGATTTCTTCCATTTTGCCGCTGCCAATCAGCGCCGCGGCGCTGAACGCGTGCACGCGCACGCGCCAGATATTGACGACTTCGCCCCCGGCCGTATGCGCCAGGCGTTGCAGTTCTTCCAGGGATTCTTCGTTAGCATGTTGGTTTTTGAGGCAAACGCTTACCAAAATGACCCGTTCCATATTTCTATTTTATAAAGTTTTGGCAATAGGAATATAGAAGCCTTACGGCGGGCGGCCCCCGGGCCTGGAAGGATTGCCCCCGGCAAGGGGGCCAACGTGTGAGCATCCCCAAGGGGTTGTTCCCTTTTGCCGTAAGCACCGTATTTTGCAAGACCCTGTTCGAGGCAGAGCTCCGCGGCCTGGAAGGCCGTTTTGCAAGAGCGCGACATTCCAAAAACAGTGTGGCCCAGCTAGTCGTGTTAACGGGTATAGAGTGGGGAACCCCGGCTCGGGGTGCCCTTTTTCTGGCGCCAGAAAAAGGGCGAAAAAGAGCGCCGGCCCAGGGCCCCATAAAAATCACTTCCAAGCGGGAAATTTTATAACTCGCGCGGTTCCCCGCGCTCAAACAATAAAATTTCTTTTCCGCTTGGAAGGCTTTTTATAGACGGGGCAAAAGGGCCGGATAAACAGCAACGGCAACAACCACGGCCACGGCATAAGCGGAAACGGCTTCCTTTTTGAATAGCGCGACATTGCGGAAACAGTGTGGATCCAGAAGTCGTGCTAACGAGTAAAGGAAAGGGAGGGGCGGTTCGCCTTTTGCACAAGTATCCCCAACAGGTTGTTCCTTTTTGCGTAAGCACCGTATTTTGCAAGACCCTGTTCGAGGCAGAGCTCCGCGGCCTGGAAGGCTGTTGCGCAAGGGCGCGACATTACGGGAATAGTGTGGCCCAACCAGTCGTGCTAACGGGCATAGAGTTGGGAGGCCAAGCTTTGGCCCTTGATTTGTTTTTTTTTTTTGATAAATTTTGGCTATGAGCAAAATTTATCAAAAACCCCACCCGGCGGGGAAAAACGCCGGATTCACGCTTATAGAGTTGTTAGTAGTGGTTTTAATCATTGGTATCTTGGCAGCGGTGGCGTTGCCCAAATATCAGTTGGCGGTAGCCAAAGCGCGGTTTACGGA